>JAFDER010000059.1 GCA_019310245.1 Deltaproteobacteria bacterium | reverse complement strand
AATACGCGCCTTTTCCTCATGGCCAATCACAAATGTACTCTGGAGGGACGAGGAAGTAGACTCTCAGCGTGTCGAGGACCTCGCCTCCGTCGCCGACGAGGTCGACCTCGCACAGGAACGTCCGCGGGTCCTCACACGACGGGACCGTCCAGTTCTGCTTCACGTGGATGTCGAAGCAGACCACGGTCTCCGCGGGAACCGACGTGAACGCATCGGGACGATCGTCGAGTGGCTCGTGGAGGTCCGCGACCTCGAGACCGCTCACGCAGATCTTCGAGGGATCCCGCGGATCCGGATATCCGCCGACCGTGCTGGGCTCGATGAAGTCGATGAACTCGGCGACCGTGTCCACCAGGTCGGAGGGATCGTCGCGCAGCACGGCCGTGACCTCCATGGGTCCCGTGGAGCCCGTCTCGAGCACGAGGTGGTCCATCGTGGGGTCGGGGTCGAGAGTCGGATCCGGTGGATACTCGGGGTCGTTGTAGTACATGAAGAAGACGAAGTGGCCCTCGGTGCGCGGGTTGTCCGTGGCGTCGAGGGGATCGGTGCCGGCGCCCACCTCGATGAGGTCCGGGACCCCGTCCCCGTCCGAGTCGGAGTTCGTCGGGTCCGTGCCGATCTCGGCCTCGAACGCGTCGGTCAGACCATCGTTGTCGCTGTCCCAGTCCCTGTAGTCCGGGATGTAGTCGCCGTCCGAGTCGACAGGCTCTGTAGCGATGTCCGAGTCTCCGGCCTCGACCTCGTCCGGGATGCTGTCATTGTCCGTGTCCAGGTCGTGGCGGTCCGGGATCCCGTCCTCGTCCGTGTCCACGTCCCCCTCGTGGCGGTCGGAGATGGTGTCGTCGTCCGAGTCGTCGTCGTTGTAGTCGGAGATCCCGTCTCCGTCGGTGTCGACCGGTGCGGCGGGGTTGCCGCCGATCTCCATCGTGTCGTCGAGGGTGTCCCCGTCGTTGTCCGGGTCCGCGAAATCGGGGATGCCGTTGCCGTCCTGGTCCACGAATCCCTCGTCCTCGTCGAGGATGCCGTTGGCGTCGGAGTCGAGGTCGTGGAAGTCCGGCGTGCCGTCGCCGTCCGAGTCCACGGGAGGCGTGGTCACGTCGGTGTCGCCGGCCTCGATGGCGTCCGGGATGCCGTCCCCGTCGCTGTCGTCGTCCAGGTAGTCGAGGATGCCGTCGCGGTCCGTGTCCAGGTCCTCGGCGCGGCCCTCGTCCATGTCCGCGATGCCGTCCCCGTCCGTGTCGTCCGTGGGCACGCAGGTGTCGGTGGCCGCGTCGCTGGTCAGCAGGCCCTGCGAGTCGCAGGCCGCGAGGACCAGGGCCAGGATGAAGGTAGTGATTCTATTCAAGAGAACCCCCTGCTGTTCATTGATCAGTATGTCATGCGCGACTCCAGGTTGAAAATGACCGCGGCACGCTGATACGCTCGCCCGGAGATGGCCTTGAAGATCCCGCAGATGGGCGACCCCGTCGTGCTGCGCTCCGTCGGTGCGCTGGCGGTGGTGGGCTTCATGCTCGTGCACCTGCAGGACTGGTTCCGGGAGATCACCCCGGCCTTCAGCGTGGGGTTCGCGCTGCTCGTCGTGGTGGGCCTGCTGCTGGCCTCGAGGGCCGGTGGACAGGGGAAGGAGAGCCCGGAAGCGGCGAGGATCGTGGCTGGCTCGCGGATCGGGGGAGCGGTGGTGGTCCTGCTGCTCCTCGGCCTGCACCTCATGGCCGGCAGGCACACGCCGGTGGTGCTGGCCGTGGCGGGAGGGGGCGCGGCGCTCGTGGCGGCGGCGGGCCTGATCTACGGCAGGGGGGCCGGGAGGCCGGCCGTGGCCGTGGCCGCGGCGGCGTTCCTGCTCGTGCTCGCCACGCCGCTGCAGTACCAGAGTCTGGCGCTTCTCGCGCCCAGGGACACGTTCCTGTGGCTCGTGGTCGTGGGCTCGTTCCTGTTCCTTGCCTCGGCGTCGCTCGCGCGGCTGCCCGTGCGGGCCATGGTGCTGGGCGCGGTGATCGCGGGCGTGCTTCTGCGGTACCACGGGATCGCCCACCACATGCTCTTCTCCCTGCACAGGGACATGCTCCCGCTCGTGCAGTACGCCTGCGGGGCGGCGCTCGAGGGGCGCAACCCGTACGCCATCCTGTACTGGGCCAACCACGACCTGCCGCTCACCTCCCTGCCCGTGATGTGGCCCAGCTACCTGCCCGCCGTCTGGCTGGGGATCGATCTGAGATGGACAAGCATCCTGGCCACGGTGCTCATCGCCGTCATGGTCATGCGCTGGGGGGCGCGGAGGGATCTCCATGGGGGGCTGCTCGGCAGGGCCTCGTCGGTGGGGGACCTCGCTCGACGTGTTGTTGAGCTCTTCAGGCCCGGTGCACGCGAGGCGCCCGGCGAGATCGCGTTCGGCGCCATCGCGGCGGTGTTCATGCTCCAGCCCGAGGTGCTGTGGAACTCGCTCTTCGGCGAGCCCATCGTGTACTGGTTCTGGCTCGTGCTGCTGCTCTCGTGCGTCAGGTCGGGCAACCGGATCGGGGCGGCCGCGGTGCTGGGCATCCTGCTGGCCACGCGGCACTTCGCCGTGCTCATCGTGCCGTTCGCGGCGCTGTGGTTCGTGCTTTCCGGCAAGGGGGTGAAGAAGGGGATCCTGCTCCTGTGCGTGTCCTGCGCGATCGGATGCGTGATCGTCATGCCGTTCTATGCCTCGAACCCCGACGCGTTCCTCTACGGCACGTACGACTGGCTCGTGAGCTACGGGGCGGCCCACAGGATGTGGTGGGACGATCAGATCGGCTTCATCCAGTTCTTCTATTCGGCGGAGCGCGAGGCGATGCTCCCGTTCGTCCAGGCGGCGGGCACCGCGGCCGGGCTCGCCGCGGCGGTGTACCTGTCGGTGCGGTCCAGGGTCTCGCTGGACAGGGCCGTGTGGATTCCCATGGCCGGGGTGTACGCGTGGGTCATCCTGCTCAATCCCATGATCTGGAAGTCGTTCCTCTTCCCCGTGATGCTGCTCGTGGCGTTCGGGGCGGTCCTGGAGGCCGGGCGAGCGCGGGCCAGGGCGCCGTCGCCCCTGCTCGCGCGGATCCTCGAGCCCCGGGTGTACGTCCCCGTGCTGGTCGCCCTGGGCGCTGTGATGGCCTGGTCCGGGCTCGTGCTGGTGCGCGGCCTCGTCAAGCACCGGAACCTGGATGACCTGAAACCCATCGTGCACATGGTGAACGCGCGGTATCTGTCGAGGGGCGATCTTCTCGTGGACTGGTCCGTGGTGCAGGCGGGCCACGTGCCCGAGCGATCGCTCTTCCTCGACGTGACCCTGCCTCCGGACGTCAAGATGGTCCAGAGGATGCGGTCCGAGGATCTGACCGGGTACGAGCGGATCGTTCTCTTCGACGGCTCGTCCAGGTTCGATCCGACCATCGACTTCCCGGATCTGACGAGGGTCACGAGCCGGAACCTGGGAAGGGCGAGCGTGCACGTGTTCCGGCCGCCTCACAAGATGAGTGGATCGGCGTGGAAGCTCTCGGCCAACCAGGAGGCCATCATCGACGTCATGCTCATGGGCGAGATGCCCCCGAGCTTCAGGGCCGAGAAGAGGGACGAGTTCTGGATGTTTCCGATCGAGCACCAGCGCAGCAACCTCAGGCCCGTGAACATGCTGGCGGGCGGGGTTCAGTTCCCGGCCGTGGGCGTGCATCCGGCGCAGGACATGACGCTGCACATCGAGATCATGATCCCGCACGCGGGGCAGATGGTGCTCGTCACCGCCCACTCGGACTTCGTGGTCCGGGCGCTCCAGCCCCCCATCAGGATCGACGTCCTGCCCGACGGCGACGCGGAGCACGGCACCACGGTGCTCAGCCCGAGCGCGGCCGGACGGTACTTCTGGGGGCTCGGTCACCAGGAGTGCTCGAAGATCGTGCTCGAGCTGAGCACGGAGCAGGCCGTCATGCGGGCTTTTGCGATCGATCTCTACGTGGATCCGGATTGACAGTGGGGCTCAGGAGGCCCGGGCGCGCTTCCTGGCGAGGTTGAGGAAGATGAAGCTCGCCGCGTAGAAGACCGCCACGATGATGACGAGGTTCTTGTAGCCGATCAGCAGCGACGAGTACTCGCACATCCCGCCCAGCAGCGATCCGATGATGTTGGACGCCAGGGCCACGGCGGCCACGCCCTCCTCCTCCCTGAACGTCTGCGTGAAGATCAGGTTGGCCAGGAAGATGGGCGAGAAGAGCAGCAGGCTCGAGAGCAGGTAGCGCACCACCGGGTTCGAGCCGGCCAGGATCTCGAGCGGGATCACGTAGTTGAGCAGCAGGACGCCGAACAGGGCCACGTACAGGACCCACAGCTTCTCGATCCGGTACTTGTACGAGACCCAGATGGCGAGCATGACCATGCCCAGCACGGCGAAGAAGACGAGCGAGTTGACCATCCACGTGGAGCCGAACAGCAGGGAGAACTTCACGATGCTCGTCGTCTCGAGCAGCATGAAGGCCGCGCCCAGGAAGAAGAAGTGGGGGCTGAGCCTGCGCAGGGTGCCCTTCGGCGAGGCGAGGAAGACGAGCACGATGGTGAAGAGCGCGATCATGCCGAGCGCCTTGAGGAAAACTGTCGGGATGGCCGGGGCCGTCATGTACAGGAACGGCCAGTCGTCCGTGGCGGGCTTGATGTCCGGGTTGCCGCTCTTGCGCGGGATCGGCCGCTTGAGGTCCGCGAGCTTCTCGCCGATCATGAACACGGCGGCCTTGCCCCATCCTCCGTAGACCTGGACGGCGGGGGGCTCGCCGAACGTCTGCTCGAGCATCCCGGAGATCTTCTCGATGAGCCAGTCCTCACGGTAGTAGTTGTAGAGGACCAGGAGGCCTCCGGGCGCGAGGTGGTCCCTCGTCTCGCGGAACGACTCCGTGGTGAAGAGGTAGCTCTCGAGCCTCAAGCTCGAGAACGAGGAGGTCAGCGTCAGGGAGTCGGGCAGGGCGTAGATGATGAGATCGTACTTGTTCGTGTCGTTCTTGAGGAACGCCCGGGCGTCGTTGATGTGCATCTTGACCCGCGGGTGCGAGTAGGGCACGGAAGGGTGGTTCTCCTTGCCCAGCTTGTAGATGACCGGATCGATCTCCACGGCCGTGATGGACTGCACGCCGTACTTCAGGGCGAACGAGCAGTCCGTCCCGCTGCCCGCGCCGATGATCAGCGCTCGCTCGAAGTGGTTGTCCTTGAACGAGTTGTACGGGGTGTTGTAGAAGCCCTCCTTGTGCTCGGGCACCTGCATGGTCTGGTGCCCGATGTTGTTGACGTTCAGGACCTTGCCTCCGTCGTTCAGGTCGTTCATCGAGATCTTGTAGTACGGGCTCCAGATGTCGTTCGCGCCCAGGTGGGCGGCCAGGAGGCACACGGTGCCCAGGACGATCACCGCGCTCAGCTTCCGGATGGTCGAGCCGTGCAGGAGAAGCACGACGCCGACGGAGGCGATGAGGAACCACCAGAGCGGACCGATCCGCGCCAGCGAGATGGCGAAGAAGGCCGCGATTCCCACCATGCTCCCGCCGATGTTGATCGCGTAGGCTTTCAGGGGTTTGAACGAGTCGAACAGCCTGCCCATCTCCTGGCACAGCACGATGAACAGGATCGTGACGAATCCGAAGACGAACGGGAGCAGGAGATAGCTCTCGGCCTGCTCAGCCTTCACCTCGGTACTTCGGAAGTAGAGCGCCTCCCCCGTCTCGATGGCCAGCTCGAACTTCACGAACGAGATGACCACGATGAAGAGAAGGAGGATGGGCGCGAACAGGGGCAGCAGCCTCCACTTCC
The DNA here is from genome assembly GCA_019310245.1 of Deltaproteobacteria bacterium. Classification (GTDB taxonomy): domain Bacteria; phylum Myxococcota_A; class Polyangia; order DRWM01; family DRWM01; genus JAFDER01. Next base: position 7,217 of record JAFDER010000059.1, on the reverse strand, counting down.
TGCCGGAGCTCAGGAGCCCGATCCCCATGCCCAGGAAGCAGGCCATGAGGATGAAGTTCGAGAAGTAGCTCAGGTACCTGACGTACGAGGGGACCCACCTGATGCACACGAGCTGGAAGAACAGGATCAGGAAGCTGATGAGGAACAGGCGCGCCTCGGCCCACGGCATGAGGGTCCAGGAATTTCCCTCGGTCTGGGTTGTGCTGCTCATGGTCTTCGCTTTTACCGTTGCGAGGAGAAAAATGCAACGAAATGACCGTTCTTGCCGGGTTTCTCCGGTTGCGATACATTGGATCGCCGATGGACAATCTCGAGAGGCTCGACGCCTGGCTGGTGAGGATCATCGTGGGCGTGTACGCGGTGCTGAGCCTGCTGGGCTTCCTGGCGTTCGTATCCACGAAGGCCGTCTCCCTCACGCAGGCCGTCGCGGAGGCGCCCCCCACCGGACTCGAGGAGGACGTGAACCTGGCCCTGCTCGAGAACGGCGCCTGGATCGAGGCGAGCTCCTATGCCTACCACTACATCCACCATCCGCTGTTCGTGATCGACGGTCTGACCAGCCCTCCCTCGACAAAGGAGCAGTGGGTCCCGGACAAGCGGTCGGACGAGGCGCCCTCGCTGGCGGTGCACCTCGCGCGCCCGTCCCTGATCCGCGAGGTCGTTGTCTACCACGACCCGAGGTACACGGACCGCAGCTACATCCTCAGCTGCTCGCTCGGCGGCGAGGCCGTCACGAGCGTGAGCGGGTCGGGCAGGAGGGATGCGCGGGAGACCTTCGACCTCGCGTGCGAGTCCGCTGACGAGGTGCGGCTGGACTTCGACTGGAATCCCGATTCGTCGGGGGGCCACATCCGCATCTACGAGATCATGGTGATCGGGCGATGAGCCGCCGCAACCACATCATCCTGTTCTGGTCCATCATCGCGGTGGGCCTCGTGGTGCACGTCGCGTGCTGGCTCACGAAGACCGGCATGCACTACCCGGACGAGATCTTCCAGTACGTCGAGCCGGCCTACATCCGCCTGGAGGGATACGGCTGGCTGCCCTGGGAGTTCTCGAGGGGCGTGCGGAACTGGACCCTCATCGCCTTCTACGGAGGCTGGATGAAGATCTTCCTCCTGCTCGGCGCCGAGGGGGCCTGGCTGCACAGGCTGATCGGCCTGCACAACACGGTCCTCGCACTGGCCATCGTGCCGGCGGCGCTGCGCATGGGCCGGCTGTACGGCGGCGAGATCGCCGGCTGGACGGCCGCGGCCGTGTGCGCCGTCCTGCCTCCCGTCCTCTTTTACTCGCCCCATCCACTGAGCGAGGTCCCCGCCATGGTGCTGACCACCTGGGGCCTGACGCTGTGGCTCGAGGGCCGCGGCGACCCGGCCAGGGAGGGCAGGCTCGCGTTCATCGCGGCCCTGCTCCTCGGCCTCTCCGTCGTGATCCGGTTCTTCTCGGCCGCGTTCCTCATCGTGCCCACCATCGACTACGCGTTCCGGCTCTTCCAGAGGAACCGCGCGTTCCTCTACTACGCGGCGGGCGGCCTGGTCTCCATCGCCGTCCTCGCTTTCTCCGACTGGGTCACGTGGGGAACGCCGCTCCATTCGGCCATCGAGTACTTCCGCTACAACCTGCTCGAGTGGGGCAACGCGCATCACGGCGTGAGCCCCTGGTGGCAGTATCTCGACTGGATGGTCGAGCGGATAGGCTGGGGACTCGTGCTGTTCCTGCCCCTGATCCTGCTCGGCCTCTGGCGCACCCGGCTCGTCTCGGCCATCTGGATCATCGCCATCGTGGGCCTGTCGGCCATCGCCCACAAGGAGGAGCGGTTCATGCTGAGCTGCTGGCCGCTGATGGTGGTCACCTTCAGCGCGGGCATTGCCAGGCTGGGCGAGGTGCTGACCACCGCCGGGCGCCGCCGGGCGCTGGTTGCGGCCGTGGCCGGCGCCGCACTCGTCGCCTCCACGGCATGGGGCGTCTCGAAGCTGGACTGGCACTGGTACGGACCGCTGTTCGAGGCCCAGCAGTACGTGGGCCGCCAGCCGGATGCGACCGGCTGCATGTTCTCCGGAAGGATCCACCTCTCGGGAGGCTCGGCCTGGATCAACCGCAACGTGCCCATGGACTCCTACCAGGCCGACCTGGGCCGCAACCCGCTGTTCAACTACTTCATCGTCAAGGACGGCACCCACGAGGCGACTCGAGCCCGGCTGCGCAGGTGGGTCGAGCAGGCGCGCTTCGAGGACTACGTGGTCTACCGGCGGGAGTAGATCAGGGTCCCATCACCTCGGCGAGCAGCACCGTGGCGTAGCAGCCCGAGGGCAGGGTGAACGAGAGGACCAGCGTGTCCCCGTCCGCCTCGGCGGCGAGACCTTCTGGATAGACGATGTCCGGCCGCCGCGTGCCCTGCAGGAGCTTGCCGTGCTTCCTGAATGCTTCCTGTCCAATGCCGTGTGATTCAAGGACTTCTTGCTCTCGCTCGGCTGCCTTGTGGTGAGCCCTGAAGGTCTTGCGGCCGAAGATGGGCCCGGCGTGGACCAGCTCGCCCGCGTCGAGGCGGGCCTGTTCGGTGGGAACACTCTGGGGCTCTGCGTTGAACAGGCCTCCCGTCTCCGTCTTCTTGAGAACGTCGCCGGGCAGGACCGTGCGATAGAGGCCGTCGGCGATGCGTCTCGAGAGGTAGTCGTTGTAGAGAACGGACTGGGCCGCGGACAGGGCCAGCCTCCTCAGGGAGCGATTCCTGTAGACGCGGCCGGGGACCTTTCCGCCCTTGAGAAGCGACATGCCCCAGGCAGCGGTCTCGCCGTCGCGGCCGAAGCGCTGTGGCCCGAAGGAGTTGGGCAGGCCGACGCCGCTGATTCGCTCGATGACCTGCTGCACCGCCTCGGGGTTGGCGGTCTCCCTGATCCGGATGCGGAACCGGTTGCCCCTGAGGTGGCCCGTGCGCAACCTGTTCGTGTGGCGCGAGGCCTCGAGGATGCGCAGCCCCTCGCCGGGGTCGGGCAGGGCGTCCGGTGCGAGGTCCGTCATGACGGAGAAGTACTGGAGCGTGACGGCGCGCCGGTCCTTCGTCCCGGCCGCTCCGACCTGCCCGCGCGGCACGTCGAAGGCGCGGGCGATGCGCCTGACGGCCTCCTCGCCCGTGAGGTCGCGTTTCTCGACCCAGAGGTAGAGGTGATCACCGGCGCCGGAGGGGCGGTACGCCGGGATCTCCTCGACGAGGAAGTCCTCGGGCTCGACCTTGACGAGCCCGCCGGTCGCCGGCAGGTCCTTGCAGAAGCGCGGCAGCTGCATCATGGGCCTCCCGGGGGTATCTGATGGTCGGACAGCCACAGGCGCGCCTCGGCGCTGCCCAGCATCGAGGCCTGGCGGACCAGGTCGATGCCCGCGTCCCGGGCGGAGAAGTGGTCCGAGAGGAGATCTCCCGCGCACAGCAGGTTGTACGTGGGCAGGGTCATGAGCGTGTAGGCGGCCTTCTCGGGCGGCGGCTGCCTCTGCAGCGGCCAGGCCGCGGGGTCGAAGAGGTTCGCAGGCAGCTGCGCGCGAGCCGGAGGGCTTCCCGCGAGGTAGTCGAGCACGGCCTGGCCGGGCGACCCGCCCTTGCGCTCGTCATGGCCCCACTGCGTGGCGATGAACGAGAGGATGCGGCGATCCTGCGTTCCGGGACTGCCGTACTCGATGAGCCATGCGTGAAGCCGGGCCCGCGCGAAGTCGTGGCGCGCGCCCTCGAGGGAGCGGTCGATCTGCGACGATCCGGCCCCCGATCTCAGCGTCCAGCCCGAGCGGACGATCGGCTCCGCGGCCAGGGAGGCCAGGCGGAGGTTCTCGGCGATGACGGGCCGGTCTGGATTGTGCGCGATGAAGGCCTGGATGCGCTCGTGGCGATCGGACGTGAGGATCGAGGGACCGGCCAGCCCCGGGTGGCGCCGCAGGAGGTGCCGCCAGTACCACGAGGAGCTGGCGAAGCCCCAGGGCAGGACCACCACGTCCGGACGCAGGCCCTCGACCTCGTGGAGGTAGAGCAGGGGAAACACCACGTGGTCCGAGCCCGCGACGATGATCGCGTTCTCGGGGGCGTCCATCAGGAACGAGGACGCGATGGAGCGCGCCAGCCGGTTGTCGGCGCGCGATCGCGACGGCAGGGAAGGGGGCAGAAACGCGTTCGCGACGATCCAGGCCGCGATTGCCACGACGACGAACACCCGCCGCGGCTTCATGACGAGCGTGCGGTGCGCGCGCTGGGCCGCCGCTGCCAGGCCGGCACCCGCGAGCCAGGTGACGGGCAGCAGGTATCCCATGAAGTCGGGGATGTCCGGCGCGTAGTTGCCGAGCCGGCCGATCACGGCCAGGCCGAGGACGAAGAGGATGACCGGCGCGAACCTGGCCCCGGTCCCCGGCCAGGGCCGTGCGCGCCATCCGAGCCACCAGGCCGCCAGCCCTGCGAGGAGCACGGGCAGGAGCAGGACGTGGCTCGCCATCCACGTCAGGAAGTGCATGGACTGGTAGGCGGCGGTGATGAGCGGGGCGCGGTTCTGCGCGTAGTCGCTGCCTCCGAGGTAGAAGACGACGGCCTCGATGCTCGAGGGGTCGCCCCACACGAGCGATCCCTCGAAGCCGGCCGCGATGGGGATGTAGGCATATGGCATGAGGCCGACGAGACCTCCCGCGACGAGCAGACCTGCCGCCAGGGCCGGCTTCACCGGCCTGTGCAGCAGCAGGGGCCGAGCCAGGGCCGCGACGGTTGCGATGGCGAGGAACACGGCAACATACGGGTGGAGGCTGAAGACGAGACCGAGGAGCAGTCCCTGGACGAACCAGCGCGTCGACATCTTCTCTTTTGAATCAGGTGAGTTGAGCGCCTCTATCGTACCCAGAAGGTGAGCGATCTGGGTGACGGCCAGGAGCGCCGCCGGCGCGTAGACCTCGATGCGCGTCGCCGAGTCCCAGACCGCGTTGTTGAACCCCAGGCCGCAGAGCACCGCCGCACCGAGCCAGGCGGGGCGGCCCCTGCCTTCGGGATCGAGGCGTCGCGCGATGCTCATGGCCGGCAAGACCGTGAGCGCGGCGCACAGGGCCGAGAAGAGGTTCAGCGCCAGGAGGGGTTTGCCCGGGAAGAGGTGCGCGAACAGGAAGCCGGCGAGGGTGTGCAGCGGCTGGCCGGGCGGGTGCGAGAGGCCGGGCTGGAGCGCGGCGATGGCCAGCTCGGCCGAGTCGTACCAGTACAGGTCCCGGCACATCGAGATGATGTAGATGAACAGCAGGATCGACAGCGCGGCCCAGGGGGCGAGATCCCGGGGAAGGGATGATGAGGGCTTGCCGCTCATGGCGCGGCGATTCTACCAGATGGCGTCTCAGCCGGGGAGGTCGATGATCACGATGGGCGGGACGAGGAAGTAGACCTGGCGGGTGTCGAGCACGGTGAACCCGTCGCCCATCACGTCGATGTCGCACAGGAACGTCTGCGGCTCCGTGGTGGCCGGCACGGTCTCGTTGCGCTTCGGGTAGATGTCGAAGCACACGATCGTGCCGGGCAGGACGCCCGTGAACGAGTCGGGAACACCGTCGAGAGGAGCGTAGAGATCTCCCACGGCCAGCCCCGACACGCAGACGCGCGTGGAGTCGGCCGGATCGGTCCACATGCCCACCGTGGACGGCTCGATGTGGTCGATGAAGGCCGCGACCGTGTCCACCGTGTCCGCGGGATCGTCGCGCGTGAACGTGGTGACCTCGATGGGCACCTGGTTGGCCAAGATCTGCACCGCATCGACGACCTGGGTTCCCAGGCCCGAGCCCGAGGAGGAGATGTCGAAGACCAGTGGAGAGCCGGAGAGGTCCACCGATCCCGTGCCCGTCGCGATGGTCCTCATGTCGGACCGAGAGGATCCGGAGTTCACGCCGATGTATTTCGCGTTGATCGCGCTCATCGCCGCGACGGCCTGGCTGTGGTTGCGCGAGGGCGAGCACGAGCTGATCGCCTCGCCGAAGCTCTCGTCGCCGGCCTGCACGATGATGGGCACGGCGCCCGGCCGGAAGCACGGCCATCCGATGGAGCCCGGAGGCGTGCACGTCCAGGACGTGGGGTGCACGCCGGTCCAGCCCGCGAAGGGCGCCACGTCGCCCGAGGCGAGGGCGTAGAGGTCCTGCGTGTAGGGCTCCCACCCGCCGCAGGTGGACGTCATGGAGTTGAGCGCCGTCTGCACGGCCATGACGTCGCTCGTGATGGCCTGGAGCATGGCCATGGAGTTGGCGCAGGACGTGGGCGGGCAGTCCTCGAAGCGGCCCACGCCGAACCACACGTCCGGGATCAGGGCGCGAACGCCGGGCACGACCGTGTCGCGCAGGCTGCTCCGCAGGTTGGCGATCTCGCCGCTCATGGATCCCGAGGAGTCCAGCGTGAAGAACACGTCCGCCATCTGCAGGTCCGTCGAGAAGACGAGGTGGTCCACCAGCGGGTCGGGGTCGAGCGGCGGGTCGGGCGGATCGGCGGGGTCGTTGTACGGCATCACGAACACGAAGTTGCCCTCCGCGCGGGGATTGGACTCCGGGTCCAGGGGATCGGTGTCCGCGCCCACCTCGATGAGATCCGAGACGCCGTCGCCGTCGGTGTCGACCAGGGTGGGATCCGTGCCGTTCTCGTGCTCCCAGCGGTCGGGCAGGCCGTCGCCGTCCGAGTCCGGATCGCGAAAGTCGGGGATGTAGTCGCCGTCCGTGTCCACCGGAACCGTGAGGACGTCATCGTCGCCGGCCTCCACCGAGTCCGGGATCCCGTCCTCGTCCGAGTCCAGATCGTGGTAGTCCGGGATCGTGTCGCCGTCCGTGTCCACGTCGGTGTCGTGCATGTCGTGGATCGTGTCGTTGTCCGAGTCGATGTCCATGTAGTCGGGGATGCCGTCGCCGTCGGTGTCTGGCGGGGCGGAGGGCATGCCGTCCAGCTCCGTCGTGTCGACGATGCCGTCGCCGTCGTTGTCCAGGTCGGCGAAGTCGTACTGGCCGTCGCCGTCCGTGTCCGCCATGCCCTCGACGAGGTCGAAGATGCCGTTGTTGTCCGAGTCGTTGTCCCGGAAGTCGGCCATGCCGTCGCCGTCCGAGTCGGCGGGCGGGGTGGCGGGGTTCATGTCGCCCGCCTCGTACATGTCGGGGATGCCGTCGCCGTCCGAGTCGTCGTCCAGGTAGTCCGGCGTGCCGTCGCCGTCCGTGTCCGTCCCTCCCGGCACGTCGTTGCGGCCCTC
>JAFDER010000355.1 GCA_019310245.1 Deltaproteobacteria bacterium | reverse complement strand
GGCCGCAGGATCACCGACAAGCTCGACGAGGAGCTTCTCGACTCCATCCCCCTGCAGTTCTTCACCGACGTGGGCGGCCTGAAGATCGGAACGGAGAGCTTCTGCGACCGCGAGCTCGGGAGGCTCGGCAAGCCCTACGACTTTGCCCGGATCCGCAAGCTCGCCCTGGGGTTGAGCCGCAGGGGGATCAGGCAGGATCACTACATGATCCTGTGCAACCGCCGGACCACGCTCGACGACCTGCTCGAGAACCTCGAGGCGATCACGGCGCTCAGGTGGTCCGCGGGGCGGGGATTCTCGGTCCTGGAGCCCTCGTGGCTCATCAATCTCTTTCCCACGGCGCTCTACAGGGCCTGCCAGGTCCGGGGCACGGAGCTCGAGCAGCCGACGGCGGGCGTGCTGAGGCAGGAGGGGTACGACGAGCTGGACTACCCGCTCGTGCTCCCGGAGAGTCCCGAGAGGCCCGAGGTCTTCGACGTCGTCCGCCGGTTTCCCGCGGGCATGCACTTCGGAGCGGCCGGGAGCCCGGACTGGACCTTCGACGGGATCTACGATCCCGACGACGTGGACTACCTGCGCGTGTTCGCCTTTGTTCGGCGTGCGCTCGTCGAGAGGCGCGACGTCTCGCGGGACGAGGGGGAGATCTTCCGCATCGAGGAGGCGCTCGCCAGCCATCTCGGAGGCGATCGCTGGCTTCCCTCGGGCCTGCTGACGAGGGTGGCGCCGGCGCTCGACCTCGACGCGTCCGTCGTGGACGGCGCATCGCGACTCACCGGCTACCTCGAGACGCTCCTGGCCGGCTGCAAGGACGAGCTGGGCGGCCATTGCCGCGTGGAGTCCGCGGCCGAGGGCGCTCTGCTCGAGGTCACGATCGACGGCACGAGCGTCGACTTCCTCGTCCAGCGGTACGCTCCCGGAGCGGCGTGCGCCTTCAGCACGCCCAACCTGGCCTTCATCGTCCGCACGCCGATGGACAGCGAGCAGGAGAGGCGCCTCAAGGGGGGCATCATCGAGAAGGTCCAGAAGGTCGTGAGCCGACATGACACGCACGAGCTCGAATAGCGTGGATCTGGCCTCCGCCCTGGCGGCTCACGGTGTCGGCCACGGACCGGCCGACGGCCTCTCGGATCGCGTGGGCGAGATCTACGTCATGCTCACGTGGCGGTGCAATCTCAGGTGCAGGATGTGTCCCATGTGGGGCGATCACGGCTTCTGTGTGGACGGCGGCACGGGCGAGGAGAGGCTGACGGTCGACGACGTGGTCTCCTTCGTGCGGGGCGCCCGTGCGCATCGGCCCAGGGCCGTGACGATCTCTGGAGGGGAGCCCCTTCTCTCGGACCTCTGCGCCCCCCTGATCCGGGCCCTGGGCGATCTCGGCCTCAGGGTGATGCTGACCACCAACGGGACGCTGCTCGAGGAGATGGCGGTGGACGACATCGCGAGGCTCCACCAGGTGAACCTCTCCATCGACGGCCCGCCTCTCGTGCTCGATCAGCTCGGGAGGGGCGGCGAGGCGACGCTCTCGAAGGCGATCTCGGGCCTCGGACACGTCCAGTCCGCCAGGCGCGGGCGCCGGCCGGGCCTCAAGCTCCTGACCGTGATCACCCCCGAGGGGGCCTCCCACCTCGCGGAGATGCTCGAGCTGTTCTCCGACGCTGGGGTCGCGTTCGACAGCCACCTGTTCCAGCACCAGATGTTCCTGTCCCCGCGCGACGCGGTGAGGCACGAGCGCGCGCTCGAGGATCTCCTCGGTCCGGGCGTGCCCATCTGGCAGGCCATGGTCTCCGAGGGGCGGGGACCGGACATCGGCAGGCTGATCGAGGAGATGCGGGCCGTCAGGAGGATCTGCCCGGACGCGGTCTTCTCGCCCGAACTCGACGACGAGCAGGTCCGCAGGTACTACGAGCAGGAGTCCTGGGTGCCCGAAGAGCTCTCCTCCCACTGCCTGTCGCCCTGGTTCGATGTGGCCATCACCCCGGACGGCAACGTGTGGCTCTGCCCCGGGTTCTCCGTGGGCAGCATCCACGAGAGCGGCTTCGAGGAGATCTGGAACGGCGCCCGGGCGCGGCGGCTGCGCCGGGCGGTCGCGGAGGGTGGCATCTTCCCGGGCTGCCGGGCATGCTTCTATCTGTACAACTACCGCAGCGACGGCCAGTGAGGATCGCGTGCTGATCGATCTCGTCTTCCCCCCCTTCGACGACTCGGTGCTCATCCCCGAGATCGGCGTGCCGGTGCTCACCGCGAACCTCGCACGCTCCGGACACCACGTGAGGCAGGCCGACCTCAACGTGGAGTTCATCAGGCGGCACCTCTCGAGCCTCGGCTCGTACTCCCGACCGCTGGGCCTCCTCTCGCTGCCTCCCGGCGGCCGCCGGGACGTGGATCCCCGCGCCTTTCTCGAGGATCTCGCCGCCGCCCTGTGCCGCGCGCGAGCGCTGCACGTCGATCACCGTGGCTCGCTGGTCGAGCTCGCAAAGACCACGGAACGCAGCATCGGCAAGACCTGCCAGTTCGGCAGGCTCCGGCCCTCGCCGGACTGGTCCGGGCAGATGCGAGGCCTGGACGCCCCGCCGGCGCTCGCGGCGCTCGCGAGGCACGAGAGCGAGCACGAATGGTTCTTCAGGGACCTGCTCGGCGTGGTCAAGCACTTCGGGTTCGCCCCGGCCTCGTATGCCTCTGACGACGTGTTCGCCGCGGCGCGCGAGAAAAACGCCTTCCTCGAGCCCTTCTACGAGAAGCGGCTCGCCGAGATGTGGTCCGACGGCGAGCCAGAGCTCTTCGGGGTCTCCATCTGGTCCACGAGCCAGCTCGTGCCGGCGCTGGTCCTGGCGCGGACGGTCCGCTCCCTGCTGCCCTCGGTCCGAATCGTGGCGGGCGGCGCATGGTGCACGTACGCGCGACGGCTCATCCCGGAGATCGACGAGCTGTTCTCGTACTTCGACGTCTTCGCGGTGCACGAGGCGGACGGGACGCTCGCGGATCTCGCCGCGGCGTACTCGAGCGGCTCCTCCGCCGAGGGCGTCCGGGGGGCGATCACCCGCGGGGCCTCCCCCTCCGAGAGCGACATCCTGCGCCCGCCGTCCCCGTTCGACGAGCTGGAGCTGCCCGTCTACGACGGGTTCCCGATCGAGGACTACCCGCTCCAGCGGCTGGCGCTGAGGCTCTTTCGCGGCTGCTACTGGTCGAGGTGCGCGTTCTGCACGCACGCCTGCCACCCCTACACGAGGCGACACTCGTTCGGGAAGACGAGCACGCTCTCGCAGACCTACCTGGACAGGGTCCGGGAGCACGTCGAGCACGCGGGCAGGACGTACGGGATCAGAGGGTTCACGATCGCGGACAACCTCATCCCCCCTTCGGTCATGAAGCAGCTCTGCGCGCTCAACGTCGATGCCGGCCTGGGGATCGAGTGGGACTCCCTCGCCAGGTTCGAGAAGGAGTACACGGCCGACTTCTGCAGGCTTCTCGCCGACGGCGGCTGCAGGCAGCTCGATCTCGGCCTCGAGACTGCGGACGACGCGGCCCTGAAGAGGATCAACAAGGGGATCAACCTCGCCACGGTGGTCAGGAACCTGAAGAACCTGTCGGCGGCGGGGATCCGCACGAAGGTGTTCGTCCTCAACTACGTGGGACAGCCCGCCGACGAGTACGAGCGCACGCTGCGCTTCCTGCGCGAGCACGAGGACGTGGTGTCCGAGGTGGCCATCTCCCGCTTCTCCCTCTCGCGCGGCACGCTGCCCTTCAGGGATCCGGCCGGGCTCGGACTCGCGGTCGACCCGTCTGCCCTGCACCACCTCGACGTCTTCTCCCTGCCTTTCACGGCCGAGGAGACGTCCGGCGAGGAGGAGATCGTCGAGATCACGAGGCGGTACTTTCCGCGGTACTGGTAGAGAACCGTGATGTTCAAGGCGTTCACATCGACCTGCAACCTCGGCTGCGCGTTCTGCGATCACGACGTGGTGCCGGAAGCCGATCCGCGATCCGCCGATGTCGTGGTCATCGGCGGCGGGGAGCCGTCCCTGCACGAGGACCTGCCCGGAGCGATCCGGGACCTGCGCGCCTCCGGGGCCAGGGAGGTCGAGGTGCGCACGAACGGGCTCAGGATGGC
>JAFDER010000354.1 GCA_019310245.1 Deltaproteobacteria bacterium | reverse complement strand
GCAACTTCCCCGTGCTCGACGGGCTCACCGTGCGCACCGATAGCGAGAAGGTGAAAAAGCACCGCAAGCTCGTCATCGAGCTCATCATGGCACGCGCGCCGGGCGCGCCGCAGATCAGGGAGATGGCCAAGAGGCTGGGCGTCGAGGACGTGCGGCACCGGCCGCAGCAGGACGAGCTGTGCATCCTGTGCGGGCTGTGCGCCCGGGTGTGCGACGAGGCCATCGGCGCCCAGGCGCTCACCTTCATCGGCCGCGGAGGCCTGAAGGACGTGGGCACCCCCTACGCCGAGGCGAGCGAGAATTGCATCGGCTGCGGCGCCTGCGAGGCGGTCTGCCCCACGGGCGCCATCACCATGACCGAGTCGAATGGTCGGCGCCGCATCTGGCACCGCGATTTCGAGATGGTCGCCTGCACGAAGTGCGGCAGGTCGTACATCACCGTGGAGCAGATGCACCACCTCGTCAGCCGCACGGACCTCGACGAGAGCTACTTCGAGCTCTGTGACGAATGCTCGCGCCGGGCAGTGGCCGTGAAGATGCTGGAGAACGTCGTATGAGCTCCGAGATGCTGAAACAAGGGATCCTCCCCGATCTCCCGTGCAATGCGCCCCGGCCGGGAGGCGTGCTCGTGGTCACGCCATCGCTGTGCACGGGGTGCCGAACCTGCGAGCTCGCCTGCGCGGTCTCCCACGGGCGCCAGATGATGCCGGCCCGTACGCGCGTGAGGGCCTACTCCTTCTCCGAGAAGGAGAACATCCCGATCCTGTGCCTGCAGTGCGAGAACGCGGCGTGCGTGGCGGTGTGCCCGTCCGAGGCGCTCGAGCGCAACGAGACGACGGGTGCCATCGAGGTGAATCAGGACCGGTGCATCTCCTGCAATGCCTGCATCCCGGCCTGCCCCTTCGGCAACATCTACATCGACCCTTCCTGCTCGCAGATCGTCAAGTGCGACCTGTGCGGCGGGAACCCCATCTGTGCGATGTTCTGCCCCACCGGAGCCCTTCGCTTCGGCCCGTAGAAGAGGCTACTCCTTCTCGCCCTCTCCGAAGAAGTTGACCGTCTGGTAGGCCTCGGCGTGCTCGCCGAAGCGCTGGACCTGCCCGTCGCGCACCACGAAGGTGGCGTGCTTGCCGAAGACGCGGGAGAAGTGGACCTCGAAAGCGCCCTTGCCCTCCACGATGCAGTCGAGGACCGCGAGATCGGTGTCGGCCTCGGACGAGAGGTCCGCGCCGCACACGGGGCAGTAGAACGTGACCCTGTCGCCGATGGACAGGCGGAAGCTGTCCGGCATGATGAGGTTGTAGTTGCCCACCTGCGGGCTGAACAGGAACAGCCCCGCGGCGAGGTCCTTGACGGCCTTGATGACGATCTTCTGGCCGGGATTGAGCATCGCCTCGCAGTGGGGACAGAAGTATGATCGCTTCATGGGGCGGTGCCTCCATCGATCTGCTGAAGATGCATGCGCGCAACCTTCGCCCAGGGCGACGAGGGGTCCATGGAGAGGAACCTCACGAACTCCCGCCTCGCCTCGGCGACGCGCCCTTCCCGCTCGAGCGCCACGCCCAGGTTGAACCGCGCGTCGGCGAACTCGGGATCGAGGGTCAGCGCCTTGTGCAGGAACACGATGGCCAGATCGGCGCGGCCGGAGTCGAGCTTGAGGAAGCCGAGATTGTAGTAGGCCTGAGGCTGATCCGGATCGCCCTGGATGGCGCCCCGGTACAGCTCCTCCGCCTCGGCGCTCTTGCCCTGCCTGAAGAGCAGGTTGCCCAGGTTGGTCGAGGCCGCCGCGATGCTCGGGTCCATCTCGATGGCCGTGCGGTACGCCTTCTCGGCCTCGTCCCAGCGGCTCTCGTCCTCCTCGATCTTCGTCGCCTCGAGGAACCACTCGTAGGCGGAGCGATCGCCGGCCCCGCTCCGGCCCGAGGGATCGAACGCCACGGTCCGGTCCGCGGCCTCGGCAAGCCCCGAGACCTTGAAGTCGATGAGGATCTGGCCAGTCTCGGCCTCCACCTCCTGCCCGTCCCTTTCGAGGACGAGCCTGCGGTCGTTGCCGTAGATGCGGAGCATGACGAGGGGGTCCTGGACCGCGCCCAGATCGGCCGTGAGCCGCCGGATGGCGCGCTTGATGCGGGTCGCGCCCAGCCCCTGCTTCGTCAGGTCCCTCGCCGCCTTGAGGCTGATGAGGTCACGGAACGTGTAGAGCCTGCGCGAGCCCTCACGCTCGCCGGGCGTGACCAGGCCGCACTTCGACCACCAGCGCAGACGGCCCCTCGGTATGCCGAGAAGGCGCGAAACCTGGGCGGTCGAGTAAAGGTCCATGAGCCCGTGGGCGCCTCGTACGATGCGAAAGCCGGGTCGAGCCTGCGGGCGCCTGGCGGGCTCGCGCCGTCTCCGGACGCGGCGGGCCTTCATGGGCCCGGGCGCCTCCGAATCTCCAAAAGAAACATAGATAACAGTCGAGTCCATGGTTTTCAACCAGACGCGATCATTTTACCCGTTCTCGACGACACGAATCCAATTCACGACCCCCCGTGTCCCTGAGCCCGTCCCCCCGTGTCCCTGAGCCCGTCGAAGGGTCACAGGGCAGGTTGTGCCAGGAGATTCGTGAGGCCGTGGAACTCCACGTCCAGGTCGATCAGGATCCTCCGGCCCTCCACCCTTCCCCTGAGCTCCCCGCACAGGGGCAGAAGAGGCAGGGATCCCACGCGCCTGAGCACCTCTCTTCGCGCCAGCCGCATGAGGTGGACGCGGAAGAAGGGGTGCGCCCGCAGGTGGTCGAGAAGGCGCGAGCAGGTCTCCTCGCCGGTGGCCCCGGCGAGGCACTCGCTCATCGAGTCGATGTCGAGCGTGAACAGCGTACTGCCGTAGTAGTGGCTCCCCTCGCCGTCGTGCGTCACGCCCCCCTCGTGCATGATCTCCGCACGCTCGATGATCATCTTCAATCCGGCCAGTGAGAGCCCCTCGTGCCGCCTGGAGGTGAGCAGCCTGAAGCCGCTCGCGGAGGCGGGGCCGGGGCAGGTACGATCCATGACGATATTGTATTACCTCCAGCCCCCCGGCTTCCAGTTTGCGAACCGGAAATTGCAGGGTGGTTCCGGCCAAGAAAATCTGGTAATTATCGTGGTCCCGACTTATGGAGGAACCATGGCGACACGGCTCCAGGCCCTGACCAGGCAGTACAAGCGGGAAGATGACCGCCAGAAGAAGGACATGCTGCGCTTCCAGATCCAGGGCGAGGTCACACGCATTCTCGCCTCGACCCTGGACCAGTACTCCGACTGCCTGGACCAGATCGTCGAGACCGTGTCCGTGATCATGGGCGCCGAGCGCGTCTCCCTGCTCGTGCGCCGCCGCAACTTCCTCGAGATCGCCTCGGCCGTGGGCATGTCCGAGGACACCCTCCGCAAGAGGCCCATCATCCGCGTCGGTCAGGGCATCGCGGGCAAGGTGGCCGAGACGGGCGAGCCGGTGATGGTCGGAGACCTGACCCGGGACAAGTCGCTCAAGAAGCACGCCGTGGGCGGCAGCCAGTACAAGAGCAACGCCTTCGTCTGCCTCCCCCTCAAGTCCGACGAGAAGGTGGTCGGCGTGATCAACGTCTCCAACCCCAAGGACGGCAACACCTTCAACAAGCCTGACTTCAACTTCCTCAAGAAGACGGCCGACCTCATCGGCGTGATGCTGCACAAGAGCATGCAGATCGAGGGCATGAAGCAGAAGACCGGCCACAAGGGCCGCATCCCCACGCCGGCCACTCCGCTCCAGGCCGTGCCCCAGTCGGCCCTGGTCGGAAAGAAGTCGGTCTCGATCAAGGCTGGCGTGAGGCCCAAGCGCAAGCCCTTCAAGACGAACACGCCCAAGGACAGGCCCGAACCCACGAAGAAGGCCAAGAAGAAGCCACAGCACCCGCCCCCGCCCAAGAAGAAGAAGTAGTCTCCCCGCTCCCCGATCTTGACATGACCCGGATCGACGTCTAGACAAGGGACGCCGTCCCCATCGTCCAGCGGTTAGGACGCCGGCCTTTCAAGCCGGTAACACGGGTTCGATTCCCGTTGGGGACGCTGATTAACTCCTATGATTCCACGATGTTTTGATCCGTCAGATCGTG
>JAFDER010000353.1 GCA_019310245.1 Deltaproteobacteria bacterium | reverse complement strand
AGGCCGATATCATCGAGGCCAACCTCCGCCTCGTCATATCCATTGCAAAGCGCTACACCAACAACGGGCTCGATTTCCTCGACCTCATCCAGGAAGGGAACATGGGCCTGATGAAGGCTGTGGACAAGTTTGACTACAGGAAGGGCTACAAGATCTCCACATACGCGACATGGTGGATCCGCCAGGGCATCCAGCGTGCCATTGCCGACCAGGCCCGCAACATCCGAATCCCCGTGCACATGATCGAGATCAGTAAAAGACTCTGGCGTGTCTCGCGCCACCTCCTCCAGGAGCTGGGGCGCTATCCAACCCCGGAAGAGATCGCCGAGAGGTTGGAGATACCCGTCTCCAAGGTGCACAAGGTCTTCAATATGGTGAAGACGCCCCTGAGCCTCGATGCGCCGGTTGGCGAAGACGAGGGGAGCACCATTGGAGACTTCATAGAGGACAAGAGGGTCATCTCTCCCGAGGAGTCCACCTTCCATCTTGACCTGGCGGAGCGGTCGAAGAAGGCCCTCGGGACCCTCAACCCTCGCGAAGAGAAGATCTTGAGGCTCCGCTTCGGCATCGGGGTGAAGTCGGAACACACCCTCGAAGAAGTGGGCGAGGAATATGGCCTGACGCGCGAGCGCATCCGTCAGATCGAGGCCAGAGCGATGCGCAAGCTTCAGCACCCCGTCCGTTCAAGACGACTGCGTGGGTTTCTCGAACCTTGATTCATAATCCTCGAGCACGGGCTTGCACAGTTCAGGAAGTCATGGCGGCATGCGTGCATCCGTTGCCTGGATCCTCCCGTTGATGCTCAACTTCGTCTGAAGTCCATATCAGTACAGGTCGCCGAGTTCGCAGACCAGGGGCTTGTGGTCGAAGTAGATGTACGGGTAGACGGCGGGGAAGCCCGGCGTGGCCCCCGGCGCGTAACAGCCACCCCTGCTCGTGAAGGCGTCGCTGATCACGTGATCGATGTTCAGCCCGCCCGTGTACGTCGGGACGGCCCCCGCCCCGAAGGGCGAGACCCACTGGAAGGGCTGACTTCCCCCCACGTGGTCGTTCCACGCCGCCACGCTCGTGTCGATCCAACCTGGCACCCTGCCCGGGTCCGTGTTCAGGTCCCCGAGGATCACGTTGCGCTCTCCGTTGGCCCCTGGCTCTCCGTCCATGTTCACGAAGATCTGCTCGACCTGAGCGGCACGGCAGTCCATGTCCGCGGGCATGATCCCTGACGTGCCGTGCACGTTCACCACGGTGATCTGCCTGCTCTGCCCCCGCACGCAGCCGCGATCCAGGACGCGCACACGATCAGGGTGAGTCGTGATTTCATGCTCATGCCGTCAATCACCATACCTTCATTGTACAGGAAATTGCACAAGCACAGCGTCACCCGAGAACTTCCCCCGGGGCAACAGGACTGGCAGGGGAAGCCGCCTTGGACGACTGGGCGGAATCAGGCGGAGTCATAAGCGACCATCCGATGGTTGCCCTGATGGTCCACTGCGAGCGCGTCATGCTCTTCAGGTGGCGGAAGAGCCGCATGAAGCTGGGCCGGATGTCGTCGGCCTCGAGGTAGGACCACTCCTCAACGACCTCGATGCCGTTGGCGTAGGACTCGACCTCCCGGGCGGTGCGAACGCCGGACTCGTAGGTGGCGGCGCTCTTCGTGCCCATGCTGCGCTTCATCTTGGAGTCGACCATCCTCTTCCAGATCCCCCTCGTGTACTTCTCCCTGACCACCTCGAAGACGATCTCGCAACGGGTGAACGAGGAGGCGAGCTTGCCGAAGAGGTCGACCACCGATTGCCTGGGCAGGTACATGAAGAGCCCCTCCGCCAGGAACAGGACGTGCTCGCGCTGCATCGCTCGAACCTCTTCGAGCCAGGCGTCTTCGAGCACCGAGCAGCCGATCATCGTGTATCCGGCGCGCTCGCCCAGGAGCTCCTTCTTCGCGGCGATCACGTCGGTCAGGTCGACCTCGACATAGGGCCATGGCTCGTCCGAGATGCGGAAGTAGCGCGTGTCGAAGCCGGCCCCCAGGCTCACGACGAGGGCGTTCTCGTGCTCGCTCCTGAACCGCTCGACGTAGCGGTCGTACTGCCTTCCGCGGAGGGCGAGGTGCACCGAGAGGGCCGTCGGCAGCCTGCGGTGCAGGATCCTCTTCCTGGTGTCGTCCGCGAGCCGCTGCTCGAGCAGGCCGAGCAGCTCGACGCCCACGGGATCGTCGATCAGCGGCCGTGCGCGCTGCGACTCGATTGCTCGCGCCCTCAGTGTGACCAGCGCGGTCTCGGAGACTGCATCGGTGATGTCCATCCAGGAGACGGTAGCCGCTTCGCGCGCATGCTCGCAAGGCGCTCCATCGGGTCTCGAAGTCGCTCAGCGGGCGCCCCTGACCAGCTTCCTGAGCCCCTGCTCGTCTCGCGCATGGTGCAGCGCCGTTGTCAGAGCGACCTTGCCCGCGCGCACGAGCGATGCCAGCGATCGCTCCAGCGTGATCATCCCCTCGCTGCCTCCTGCCTGGATGAGGCTCGAGACCTGGTGGTTGCGACCGTCGCGGATCTGGCACGCCACGCCATCGGTGATGACGAGCTTCTCGATCGCGGGAACGCGGCCGGGGTGCTGTGTCGAGGGCACGAGGATCTGCGTCACGATGGCCCTGAGCACCGAGGCGAGCTGGAGTCTGGCCTGGGGCTGCTGGTGGCCCGGGAAGACGTCGATGATGCGGTCGATGGCGGATGAGGCGTCGCCCGTGTGGAGCGTGGAGAGCACGAGGTGGCCCGTCTCGGCCGCGGTCAGGGCCGCGGCGATGGTCGGCAGGTCGCGCATCTCGCCCAGCAGGATGACGTCCGGGCTCTCCCTCAGCGCGGCCCTGAGCCCGGCGCTGAAGCTCTCCACGTGCCGGCCGACCTCGCGCTGGTGGACGATGGACCGCTGGTTGTCGTGCTCGAACTCGATCGGATCCTCGAGCGTGATGATGTGGCAGGCCCGCGTCCGGTTGATGTGCTCGACCAGTGAGGCGAGGGTCGTGGACTTGCCCGAGCCCGCGGCGCCGGTCAGCAGGACCAGGCCGTGCGGAAGGGAGCACAGGGTGCACAGGTCGCCTGGCAGGTTCAGCTCCTCGAGGCTCGGGGCCCGGTCGCGGATCGGCCGGAGCGCGACGGCGAGGCCGTGATGGTGTTGAAAGAGGCTCGCGCGGAACCGGCGGCGCGAGCCCGCTATGTCCAGCTCGACGGCCAGATCCACGCTGCCCCTCGTCCGGAGCTCGGCACCGCGATCCTCGTCGAGCGCGCCTCCCGCGAGCGCCAGGATGTGCTCCCTGCCCGTGACCAGCCCCGGCATGGCCTCGATGACGCCGCCGACGCGGATCCGGGGATGCTCGCCCGTGGAGAAGAAGAGGTCCGATGCTCCCTGCTCCAGGGCCTGCCCGATGGCGGAGAGCAGGACCGGATCGGGCGTGTCCGGAGCGGCGCTCCCCACATGGACGGGCTCCTCGTGACCCACGCTCCTTGCGGGGGACGTGGTCTGATCCTCGATGGCGGTCAGGGGCTCGGGGGGTTCCTGCAGCCCTGGCCCGGGATCATCGGGTGGCGGGGTTCTTGTCCCGAGCGGCCGCAGGCTCAGGCGGCAGCCCTGCGCCCGGGGACTGACCTCGTAGGCGAATGACGCGCCGTCTGCCGACCGGTAGGTACCCTCGAGTGTCCGGCCCCCCTCGAGGTCGTCTGCCCCGTCCGGGCCGATCACCTCGCCGGCAAAGGTTGCGACGAGCGCCGCCGGCACGGCCGGCATGGAGAGCTGGAGCGTCTCTCCCGCCATGTCGAGGGTCGGCACGTCGTTCGCCGCGATGACCAGCCCGTCCGCGCCCTGCGAGTCCATGAGCTTGAGGAGTGAGTCGATTGCTGACATGTCGAGTGGGACGTGCACGATCCGTACCGGCCCGCGAGGGGGAGGATCGGGGGTGTCCAGCGCTGATTTCTGGCATGAGAATTCGGTGCGCTGCCAGTGTGGCACCAGATTCGTGCCTTTCATGTCAATGTGACACGTCCACCAGGCCGACGGAGGTGCCCCCTGATCCCGGCCGGCCGTCCATCCCCTTGAATCCTGTTCGTCTCGTGCGCATAGG
>JAFDER010000058.1 GCA_019310245.1 Deltaproteobacteria bacterium | reverse complement strand
CGTGGATGAGGTGGTTGCCGCCGATCGAGCTCAGGTCGCCGTCGCCGCTCACGACGACCACCTCGAGGTCGGGATTGGCCACCTTGGCGCCCACCGCGAAGGCCACGGCCCGGTCGTGAAGCGTGTGCAGCGTGTCGGCATCGAAGTGAGGGCTCGGGATCCATGCCGCGCACCCGATCCCGGAGACGTAGAGCATCCGGTCCTTGTCGAGCCCCATCGCGTCCACGGCCCTGAGGATCGCGCCCATCAGGATCCCGTGTCCGCACCCGGAGCAGAACGTGGTGACGCCCAGGCCCTCGCGCAGGTACTCCTGCATGTCCCTGGGCATCAGAGGAGCTCCAGGAGGCGGCTCTCGATCGCCTCGGCCTCGATCACCCGTCCGTCCGTCTGCATCAGCGCGTCGACCTCGCATCGGCCATGGAGCCTGACGAGATCGGCCACCTGGCCTGACGAGATCGGCCACCTGGCCGCGGTTCATCTCCGGGACCAGGATGTGCTTCACGGACCCCGCCAGATCGCGCACCTCACGCTCGGGGAACGGCCACAGGGTCTTGAGCCGGAGCAGACCCGCCCGCACGCCCCGGTCACGCAGGGCCCTGACGGCGTGCATCGCCGAGCGCGCAGTGAACCCGTAGGCAACGACGGCGGCATCGGCATCCTCGAGGAAGTGCGTCTCCACCTCCACGATGTCGTCGCGCGCGTCGGTGATCTTGCGGTTGATGCGATCCACCTGCCTGGCGTGCACCTCGGGCTGCTCCACGCGCCTCCAACCCCACTCGTCGTGCGTGGATCCCGTGACCAGGATCTTCTCCCCATCGCCGTAACGCGGCATGGGGGGCACGCCGGCCGGGTCGTCCGATCCGAACGGCGGCAGGCCGCGACCCCTCACCCTGTCGACGATCTCGGGTTCCTGGTCGAGGATCGCGGTCTCCCTCAGATGCCCCACCGCCTCGTCGGTGAGCACGAACGCCGGCACCCGGTATCGCTCGGCGAGGTTGAAGGCGCGGATCGTGAGGTCGTACATCTCCTGCACGCTCCACGGTGAGAGCGCGATGGGATGGTAGTCGCCGTGCGACCCGTAGCGCACCTGCATGACGTCGCCGCTTCCGACGCGCGTGGCCTGCCCCGTGGCCGGGCCGGCGCGCTGGACGTCCACGATCACGATGGGCGTCTCGGTCCAGGCGGCGTAGCCGAGCCCCTCCATCATGAGGCTGAGGCCGGGGCCGCTCGTGGCCGTCATGGACTTGAGGCCGGTCCAGGAGGCTCCCACCACGGCCGAGATGGAGGCGATCTCGTCCTCCATCTGGATGAAGGCCCCGCCCAGCTCGGGCAGCCTCGCGGCCATGCGCTCCATGATCTCACTCGAGGGCGTGATGGGGTACCCGGCATAGAAGCGGCACCCCGCGGCAAGCGCGCCCTCGGCGGCCGCCACGTTGCCCATCAGGTAGCGTGGAGAGGATCCTTCAGGCCGTGACACGGAGCCTACTTCTCGAGGTGCGTGGCGATCTCCCCCTCGAGCCACTCGACGGCGGCCTGGCCGGTCAAGAGGCCGTCCACCTGCGACGGATCGCTCATCTTGACCTTGAACAGCCAGCCGGCGCCGTAGGGGTCCTCGTTGATGTCACCCGGCTCGTCCGCGGCGTCCTCGTTCACCTCGACGATCTGGCCGCTCACGGGCGCGTAGAGCTTTCCCATCCACTTGCCCGTTTCCAGGCTCCCCACGAGCTCGTCCGCCTCCACCTCCTCGTCCTCCTCGGGAAGCTCAATGAAGGTGATCTCTCCGGCGGCCTTGCACGTGAAGTCGGTGATCCCCACCACGGCCACGTCGCCCTCCACGCGGACCCACATGTGCTGCTTGTGGAAGTGCAGATCGTCTGGAAGATCGTAGTCCTTGACCTTGACCATCGAGGCGCCTCCGTTGCTGTGCCGCGGCGATCACGCGCCGACGCGGGCGATGAGCTCCTTGGCCTTGATCCGGTTGAGCTGCAGTCCCAGCTCCTTCGCGCCGAACCCGAGGGCGAGCCCGAGAAGCTGAGGATAGTACAGCACCGGGAGTTTGTACTCTCTCCCGGCTGCCTTTTCAATCCGCTTCTGGTTGCCCTCGAGCATGACGGAGCAGAACGGACAGACCACCACCATCGCATCCACGCCCGCGCCGGCCACGGCGTCGAGCTTCACGCGCGTGATGGCCAGCGCCGTCTCCTCGTGGATGCCCAGGATCCCGCCGCCGCAGCACGCCAGCCTGCCGGGGTAGTCCACGCTCCGTGCGCCGGTCGCCTCCACGAGCTCGTCGATGGATCCGGGCGCCTCGGGATCCTCCCCCGCGGGGTGGGTCTCGCGCGGCCTCAGGTAGTGGCAGCCGTAGTGCACCGCGATGCGCAGCCCCTCGAGCGGCCTCTCGACGGCATCCCGGATCCTGGCCGCACCGACGCGGTGGGCCAGCACCTCGGCGATGTGCACGACCTTCACGCCTCCCGGATAGCTCAGCCCTTCGGGCTCGAGATGACGGTTGGTCCTCGCGCGCAGGTCCTCGTCCCCCTCGAGCTCGGCGGCCGCCTCCATCAGGCTCCCGCCGCAGGCCGAGCACAGCACGCACAGGTCGAGCCCCCGCCTGCTCGCCAGGGCGAGGTTGCGCGTGGCCATCACGAGGGCCGTCTCGCGCGACACGGACTGCACGGGGTAGCCGCAGCAGGCCGCGCCCTCGAGATCCTCGAGCTCGATGCCGAGCCTCGGCGCCACGCGGCGCACGGAGACCTCGTAGTTCTGGGCCCGGACGGGCACGGAGCAGCCGAGGAACAGGCCGAGCCTCACCTCGGTTCCTCCCCCGGTCCGTCCATGAGGTCGTCCAGGCCCGTGCTCTCGAAGAGGGAGGTGGCATGCTCCGGCCTGTCCTCGAGCGGAGGCAGGCCGAGCTTGGATCGCTTCTTGTTGAAGGCCTCGACCTCGTAGAGCCGGCCGAACTTCCTCAGCTCGGCGATCTGCGCCCTGTAGGAGGGATGAACGATCCCGCGGCGCACGGCGATGTTCTTGAGCGCCACCATCAGGTCGGTGACGAGCACCCCCTGGGGGCAGCGTTCGCGGCAGGCGTAGCACCCCGCACAGAGCCAGACGAAGTCGCTCCCGAGGACATCTTCGGCCATCCCGAGCACGGCCATGCGCACGATGCGCCGCGGGTTGAAGGACGCGTTCTGCGCCTGGACGGGGCACGAGGCCGTGCACCGGCCGCAGGCGATGCACAGGTCGAGCTGTGTGCCGCCGGGCTCGGCCCTCACCTCGCGCGTGAACTCCAGATCGAGATCGGATTCGCGTATGGGACGCTCGTCACCCATGCACCAGTGGGATCTAGTGAGTTGCACCATCGGAGTCAACGCCGCACCCGTGCGTGTTGACGCGGACTGCCCTCCTCAATATGTTCCCCTAGACACGAGCCAGGAGTGCAGAGCATGGACGTAGCCAGGGCCCTGAAGGAGATCAAGGACGTCGTTGGCGTCGAGAACGTCCGCGACGACTCACTCGAGAGGATCTGCTACTCGCGCGACATGTCCGCGCACCGCGGGGTGCCCGATGCGATCGTCTTCGTCTCCGAGAGGGACGAGGTGGAAAGGATCCTGGAGATCGCGGACCGCGAGGGACTGCCCGTCATCCCGAGGGGGGCGGGCTCGAGCGTCACGGGCGCCATCATGCCCGTGGGCAGGGGCATCATCCTGGACCTGTGCCGCATGGACAGGATCAAGGAGATCCGCCACGAGGACGGGTTCGCCGTGGTGGAGCCCGGCGTGGTGTGCGCGGACCTCAACAAGGCCCTGGCACCGAAGTCCTTCTTCGCCCCCGACCCCGGGAGCGCCTCGATCGCGACCATCGGCGGCATGGCGGCCACGAATGCCAGCGGCCTGAGGGCCGTCAAGTTCGGCACGACGCGCGACCACGTCATGGGGCTGGAGGCGGTCCTGGCCGGCGGGAGGGTGCTTCGGACCGGCACGCGGGCGCCCAAGTCGTCGACGGGCTACGACCTCACGAGGCTGTTCATCACCTCGGAGGGAACGCTGGGCGTCATCACGGAGCTCACGGTGAAGCTCACGCCCATGCCCAAGTACACGGCGTTCGCCACGGCCACGTTCGAGGCGGTGGAGGACGCGGGGCGCTCCGTCTCGGAGATCCTCGGAGCCGGCATCGCGCTTTCGATCTGCGAGATCATGGACCGCACGTCGATCCGGGTGGTGAACACCGCGATGAACCTGGGCCTGCCGGATGTGGCCTCGATGCTGATCATGGAGGTGGACGGCCATCCGGCGGCCGTGAAGGACGAGGTGACCCAGATCGTGGAGGTGTGCAAGCGCAACGGCGCCCTCGAGGCCCGCTGGAGCGACGATCCAGTCGAGCGCGGGCGCGTGTGGGCGGGACGCAAGGGGCTCGTGCCGAGCCTCTCGCGCGTCAGACCGGGCTACAGGCTCATCCCCGTGGCCGAGGACTTCGGCGTGCCCATCAGCCGCATCCCGGAGACGATCCGCAGGGTGGAGTCCATCGCCGCGAAGCACGGCATCGAGCTGGCCACGTTCGGCCACGTTGGAGACGGCAACATCCACACCACGTTCATCGGCGACGTGCGCGATCCCGAGGGATGGAAGCTCATCAGGGCCGTCTCGCAGGACCTCGTCGACCTGGTGATGGACATGCGGGGCACGATGAGCGCCGAGCACGGCATCGGCATCGCCAAGGCCACCTACGCGGGACGCGAGCTGGGCGAGAGCCTCGAGTACATGCGCCGGATCAAGGAGGCGTTCGATCCCAACTCGATCCTCAACCCCCACAAGCTCGGGATGGACGAGGAGGTGGGGGACCTCTTCGACCACTTCGCATTCGCGGAGGTGGTGGGCAGGCCCGAGACGCTCAACCCCCTCGGCGAGCACGCCGAGAACGAGATGCTCGTGTGCGTGCAGTGCGGCTTCTGCCGCACCACGTGCCCCACGTTCGCCTCATCGGGCCTCGAGAGCCTCGGGGCAAGGGGGCGCAACATCATGGCGCACTTCCTCTACGACGGCACGATCGAGCCGGACGAGGAGCTCGCCTCGCGCTTCTACTCCTGCACCATGTGCCTCGCCTGCCGCTCGGCGTGCCCCTCGCGCATCGACGTGACGGACGTGGTACACGCCGTCAGGAGCAAGATCTTCGAGGCCGGCCACCTGCCCACGAGCCTGACATCAGTGCTCACGTCGATCGACGAGAACGCGAACCCGTTCGGCCAGCCGCGCGAGGAGCGCATCGAGACGCTGCCGAAGGACAAGCGCGTGCTCGTGGCCAACGGCCCGTCCGAGCCCAGCGAGACGCTCGTCTTCCTCGGGTGCGTGCCCTCGTACGGCGACACGAAGATGGTGCCGTCCGCGCTCAAGGCCCTGGACGCCGCGTCCGTCCCGTACACCCTGCTCGGCGCGCAGGAGGGATGCTGCGGCTACTTCAACTATCTCATGGGCGACCCGTCGTTCCCGCAGAAGGCGCGCGCCAACATCGAGAGGCTCTCGAAGATCGGCGCGAAGAGGCTCGTCACGCCCTGCGCGGGATGCTATCGCACGTTCAAGGGCCTGTACGAGGAGCACGGCGGGCTGGGCATGGAGGTCCTGCACCTCGTCGAGCACCTCGCGCGGCTCGCCGAGGACGGCAGCCTCACGTTCTCGAGCAGGGTGGAGGCCACGGTCGCGTACCACGACCCCTGCGACCTCGGCCGGCACATGGGCGTCTACGACCCGCCGCGGGAGCTCATCAAGAGGATCCCCGGCGTCACGCTGGTGGAGATGCCATTCACCCGCGAAGGTGCGCGCTGCTGCGGCGGCGGCGGCGGCCTCGCCGCCTACGACAATCCCATGAGCCTGGACATCTCGCTCGCCCGCGCCCGCGAGGCGGCCTCCTCGGGGGCCGACATCCTCGTCTCGGCCTGCGCGGGCTGCAAGTCCAACCTCAAGAAGTCGGCCCGCCAGCTCAAGAAGGACGAGAAGATCAAGCTCAAGGTCCAGGACATCACGGAGCTGGTGGCGCGGGCGCTCTGATAGATGACCTGCCACATCGTCTATTCTCTGCAGAAATCTCTGGCCCCGAAGCGTGCCTGACCCTATATTCGGGACCGGGCTTCGAGATGAGGAACGCGGATGCGCCGCGGGGGACGGACACGGCCGAGTCGGCCGCAGGGCCGGCTCGCGAGGGCGCGACGATCCTCGTGGTGGACGGTGAGGAGGCCGCACGCAGGCGTGCCGCCGAGATGCTCGTCGCGAGCGGCTTCCGCGTCATCACCAGCGCCAACTCCATCGCCGCCCTGACCCTCTACGAGGAGGAGCACGCGGGCATCGACCTCGTGCTCCTCGACATGATCATGCCCGGCATCAGCGGCACGCAGTGCCTCGCCGAGATCCTGAGGATCGATCGCATGGCGAAGGTCGTCATGACGTGCGGTCATCCCGGCGAGAGCTACCGGACACTGGCGCGCGAGCGGGGGGCGGCGCACCTGCTCGCCAAGCCGTACGCGGACTCGGAGCTGCTCGGAACCGTCGAGCGGGTCCTGGGAGAGGCTGGCTGAGGGAAGCGGGGCGGAGGCTACTGCTTTTTGGCCTCTGACTGGTAGAACTTCATCAGGATGGCGGCCACCTCGGGACGCGAGAACTCGGGAGGCAGGGACTGGCCCTCGGACAGCATGATGCGGACCTTGGTGCCCGAGAGGAAGACCCAGTCGTCCTTGGTGTGATCGGGCGCGTCGCGCATCATGATGACCTTGCCCAGCTTCTTGGAATACGCGGTGTGGTCGGCCTCGAAGATCTCGATCTCGAGAGCGCCCTTGGGAACCTCGTCATGGAAGATCGTCTG
Organism: Deltaproteobacteria bacterium; assembly: GCA_019310245.1. Classification (GTDB taxonomy): domain Bacteria; phylum Myxococcota_A; class Polyangia; order DRWM01; family DRWM01; genus JAFDER01. Next base: position 6,730 of record JAFDER010000058.1, on the reverse strand, counting down.
GGCGTCGAAGGGCCCGTAGTAGTCACCCACGCCCGCATGGTCGCGGCCCACGATCAGGTGCGTGCACCCGCTGTTCTGGCGGAACACGGCATGCAGGACGGCCTCGCGCGGCCCGGCGTAGAGCATGTCGAATCCGTAGCCCGTGATGAGAACCGTGTTGGGCGGGAAGTAGACCTCGACCATCTTGCGGATGGAGGCATCGCGCACGTCCGCGGGGATGTCGCCCTTCTTGAGCTTCCCGAGCAGCATGTGGATCAGGATCCCGTCCGCCTTCACGGCCTCCTGCGCCATGCGGCAGAGCTCCTCGTGCGCCCGGTGCATGGGGTTGCGGGTCTGGAAGGCCACCACCTTGTTCCAGCCCATCTTCTCCATCTCGGCGCGGATCTGCATCGCGGTGCGGAAGGTCTCGGCGAACTCGCTCTGGAAGTAGGAGAAGTTGAGCACCTGGATGGGGCCGGAGACGGCGAACTTGCCGACCGAGTTGAAGGCCGCCACGCCGGGATGGTTCGCGTCGTCGGTGCGAAAGACCTTGTCGGTCATCATCTTCATCTCGTCGTCCGTGAACTCCTCGATGGCCACCACGTCCTGGACGGCGAGCACGGGGTTGCCGTCCACGTTGGGATCCCTGAGCGCGATGCGCTTCGCGTCCTTGATCGACGCGGGATCCTCGACCATGTTGAGCACCGGCGTGGGCCAGAACAGCCCGCTCGCGGTCTGCATCTTCTCGGCCACGGTCAGGGCATCGGCCTTGTTCATGTAGCCCGAGAGCGGGTTGAAGTAGCCCGATCCCATCATGACCGCGTTGGCAGCGGCGGCGGAGCACACGGTGATCGAGGGCAAACCCTCGGCCTCCTTGGCAAGAGCCGCGCGCTTCGCGTCGTCCTCGACGTAGAGTGGATTCAAAGTGTCAGAACCGTGCGGCTTGATCATGGCCTTTCTCCTTGTGCGTGTTGAGGCTCCAAAATACTCCAGAAACCGGTCTTCTGTAGCAACTTCCCGGGCCGACGTCAACCTTTTCAGTAATTGAGCAAACGGAACAAGCTAGGGTTCGGAGCCTGCCGACCCCTTGATGGCCGTGCCGTAGCAAAGCATCTCGACCATGGCGGCGCCCTGCTGCTGGTTTCCCTGGCCCGAGACCCTGCGCAGGTTGGCCGTCTCGAACCTCACGTTGATGATGAAGCGCGCACCCTGGGCCTCGGCCTGCTCCTTCATCCGGAGCAGGGACTCGCGCCGCGCCCGCTCCATGAGCGTGACGAGGGATCCCAGCCGTCCACCGATCAGGGTCTTGATTCCCGCCCACCAGGTCTTGAAGTAGTCCGGGGCCACGACCACGTCCCCCGTGACGAGGAAGCTGGACGTGGCCGTCACGCCGCTGGGCACCTGCTTCAGGTTCGTGACCACGATGTGCTTGAGCGCGGCCTCTCGCCGGACAAGCGACCTGTAGTGGCTGCGCTCGACGAGCTTGCCGATCACGAAGAACAGCAGGATCGGACCCACGGAGAAGACCAGGGCGAAGAGTAGATAGAGCAGGGCCCAGATGACGCCCGCTGCCTCGCCCATCAGCCCTGCTCCACGGTCACGGCCGTGCCGTAGGCGTACAGCTCGGCGGCGCCCTGCATGACGCTCGATGTGGTGTAACGAACGTTCACGATGGCGTTGGCGCCGAGCTGCTGGGCCTGGGCCTGCATGCGCTCGGTGGCCTCGGCACGGGCCTGCTGGAGAAGCTCGGTGTAGCTCTTGATCTCGCCTCCCACCATGGCCTTGAACCCGGCCATGATGTCACGACCCACGTGGCGGGCGCGGATCGTGTTTCCCTGCACGAGGCCGAGGTAGCGCGTGACGCGCATCCCGGGGATGGTCTCTGTGTTCGTCATGAGCATGCGACGTCTCCTGTGTCGAGGTTGAGAGGGTCGGATACTAGGCCGCGTCCATGTGCGGCGCAAGCGCGCTCAGAACAGGGAGACGATGAACAGCACCGAGGCAGCCGCCATGAGGGCCGCGCCGACCGACGAGACGACGATCCACCCACGCGACGGCCGCAGGGGCCCCTCGGGGATGAAGCGGGCGGCGCAGTAGACGTTCAGGCCGTAGTAGAGCGGTGCGACGAGGAGCCCGAGCAGGGCGGCGGACTTGACGAGCAGGACCGGCTTCGGGACGAGAACGAGGATCGGGATCACCGCGAGCCACACCACGGTCAGCAGCCCGACGTAGGGGGCGTTCCAGGGGCCGGGCCGTAGAGCATTCCCGCTCGCGGACCCAGCACGAGGTGGCTCGCACCGATGCTCGTGGCGGCGAGGAGTATCCCGGGCCCGAGCGTCCCCCAGGCGCCCCGGATCTTCCGGCCCCAGCCTCCCGGGCTACTCATGCTTCCAGTCGGGTTTCCTCTTCTCGAGGAACGAGGCGATGCCCTCGTTCGCATCGTGGGTCTCCATGAGATCCTCGACGTAGAGCCTCTCCACCTCGGGGAGCTTAGCGCGCAGGACGTCGTTGAAGTGCGCCCGGGCGGCCCTGACGGCCCGACGCAGGCTCGCTCCGCTCAGCGAAGCGACGTTCTTCGCGGCCCAGCCGCTCACGTGCTCCCAGCCGTCCTCGCCATCGGGCACCAGATGCGTGACGAGCCCCATTTCGTACGCGCGCGACGCGGGCACGGATGCGCCCGTGACGGCGAGCAGATCCGCGTTCGCCTGGCCCACCTTGAGGGGAAGGATGATCGAGGCGGGAGGCGGGAACACGGCCAGCTTGATCTCGGGCTGGCAGAAGACCGCCGAGGTCTCCGCGAACAGGAAGTTGCAGAAGATCGCGAGCTCCATGCCGCCGCCCAGGCACTGGCCGCGCACGAGCGCCGCGGTCGGGATCGCGAGGTCCGCCATCTTCAGGAACATGGAGTGGAAGACGGAGAGCATCTCCCCGGCCCTGTCCTTGACGTGCTCCGCCACGCTCGCGCCGAAGCTGAAGTGCTTGCCCGCCCCCTCGAAGACGAGGAGCCTCAGCTCCCCGTGCCCCCCGGCCTCGTCCAGCATCGCGTGGATGTCGGCCATCATCACCGAATCGAGCACGTTGCCCTTGGGTGCATCGAGAAGCACCCGCCACACGGCGCCGTCCAGATGCTCCGTGACCTTGATCTTCTCGTACGTGCCGGTCATCGCTCCTCCCTACTTCCCGGGCTTGCCCATGACCTGCTCGAACGCCTTCTCGTCCATGAGGGCGCCCTCGGCCACGAGCTGGCGGTAGCGGACGAAGTCGATGACGTCCTGGCCCGTGATCTTCTTCGTGTTGAAAGCGCCGAAGCCGAGGAATGCCTCGCCCGACATGTTGGCCGCGAGCCAGTGGCGGTTCGGCAGCTTCATCTGGTCCCAGAAGAACTTCTTCTTGGCGCGAATGCCGTCGATGGACTTCATGAGGCAGCCGGGAAACAGGTTCGTGAACTTCCACGTGATGTCGTCCACGGCCTTGTCGAGGAGCTCGAAGTCCGCGGCTCCGGACTTGACCATCAGCTTCGCCTTCCTGGCGTCATCGCCCGTCAGGAACTCGCCGTAGACGATCTCGCCGCCGTCCACGTACCTGTCCGTCACGACGCCGGGGTTGCGGACGAACGCGCCGTCCACCTTGAGCACGGGCACCACCTTTGAGATGAGGCCCTTCATCTTCATCCTGTAGGCGGACCACATCTCGCAGGAGACGCAGTTCCACATGGCGTCCTCCATGGACAGGAACCAGGGCAGGAAGTCGGAGGAGCCGCCGTCCGGGGCGGACCCGTGCCTGGGTCCCGCCTGCCCGAAGATGGCCAGATCGGAGGAGACCGCGAGGTCGCAGGCCATGCCGATCTCCTGGCCTCCCGCCACGCGCATGCCGTTGACGCGGCAGATCGTCGGCTTCTTGCAGTTCAGGATGGCATCCACCATCGCGTTGAAGAGATCCATGTACTCGCCGTACTCGTTCGGCCTCCTCGAGTAGTACTCGGAGTACTCCTTCGTGTTGCCTCCGGTGCAGAACGCCCTGTCGCCGGCCCCCGTGAACACGGTGGCGACGACCGAGCGGTCTGACGAGGCCTCCTGGAAGCCCGTGATGACGCCCTTGACCATCTCGGTGGTGTAGGAGTTGTACTGCCCGGGGTTGTTGAGCGTGATCCACGCCGTGAACAGGCCGTCGACGGGCTTGCCGGCCGGGTCCATGACCGGCTTCCTCTCGTACACCGTGCAGGGCGGGGAGTCGTGCTTTCCCCAGAAGCGCTCTCCGTCCATGCCATGGTACTTGATCTCGTCGTCTCTGGGCATCCAGTCGAGGGTCATCGCGAATCCTCCGTTGTGCGTGTGGTCCTAGAAATCGGGTTCGAGAATGGCGCGCGTCGCGAGCTTGTGCTCGCGGGCCATCGTGAAGATCTCGTTGATCTTGCTCATCGGGTGGCGGCTCGAGAAGGGCCGGATCTTGATCCTCTCCTCGAGCGCCATCTCGACGCAGTCGCGGTAGTACTCGGGGATGCATCCCCACGTGCCGAAGGCTTCGGCGTCGAACGCCATCAGGTTGGAGAGCCTGACGTTGACCTTCTCCATCGTGAAGCCCACGACGGCCAGGGTTCCCGCGAAGGAGAGGAGCGAGAAGGCCGAGTCCTGGCCGGCACCGGAGCCGGACATCTCGAACACCTTCCAGCCGTAGCGCGGCAGCCCCTCCTGCTTGACGAGACCGCGCACCTCCTTCTGCACGGCCCGGGTGTCCTTGCCTCCGGCGTTGATCACGTGGGACGCCCCGTGCTCCTTCATCTGCTCGAGCCTCGCACCGTCGACGTCGATCGCGACGACCGTCGCACCGAAGGCCGAGGCGACCTGGACGCCGTAGCCTCCCACGCCGCCCACGCCGATGACGATGCACAGGTCGCCCTGCTTCACCCCGGCCCGCTTGACGGCCATGTACGGCGTGGTGACGGCGTCGGCGATGACGCTGAGCTCGGCCAGATCGTAGCCTCTCAGATTCTCCACCACGCTCAGGAACCGGCCCGGCACGTGGATGTGGCTCGCGAACCCGCCGTGGAAGTCGTTACCCGGCATGAGCTGCTTCCTGCACACGTTGCCCCTGCCGCCCTTGCACAGATCGCACTCGCCGCAGGGGATCACGGACGGGATGACGACCTTGCTTCCCACGAGGTCGCCGCACGCATCGCCCGCGGCGATCACGGTGCCGCTGATCTCGTGGCCGAGCGTGAGCGGCGGCTCCATCCGCGTCTTCACCCCTCCGTAGAGGAAGCCCAGGTCCGTGTGGCACACGCCGCACCCGGCCACCTCGACGAGCACGTCGCCCGGCCCGAGGTCGGGCACCGGGTACTGCGCGAGCTCGAAGTCGGCCTCGGGCGCCTTCATCTGCCAGCCACGGATCGTGTCGGGTACCTTGCCTGTCATCACTGCCTCCGTTGACGCAGGAGGCAGGATACCGGAGCCGGCCCGCGAGTCAACACGTGAAGCGTGGACGTGTGCATGGGATCACGTTGCCGCCCCCGCGTGCGGGAGGCTACTCTCTTTGCTCCACAGCGAACGGAGGCAGCCATGACCGAGAGCATCTACAAGGTCATCGAGCTCGTGGGAACGAGCAATTCGTCCTGGGAAGAGGCCGCGAAGAACGCCGTCGAGCGGGCCGGAAAGAGCCTGCGTGACCTGCGCATCGCCGAGGTCTCGACCCTGGACATGAAGGTGGAGAATAACAAGGTCGTTGCCTTCAGGGCGCGCATCAAGGTCTCCTTCAAGTTCGAGGAATAGCTGGCTCTCGACGCATGCCTCGGCCTCCTGGGCCGATCCGTGGTGGCCCTGGCCGGGGCGGGCGGCAAGACATCCCTCATGTGGCACCTGACCGGCCGGCTCGCAGACCGGGGATGCAGGGTCGCCGCCACGACAACGACGCGCGTGCGCGCCGGCGAGGAGCCGGCCGGAACTCCGGTGCTTTCATGGCGGGGCGGAAGCGATCCCGTGCCCGACCTCGAGGACGCGCTCGCCCGGGGCGCGCCCCCTCTCGTCACGTCGGGCCGCATGGACGGCGGCAAGCACATCGGTCTCACCCCGGGGCAGGTGGACGAGCTCGCCGCGCGTGTCGATCACCTCATCGTTGAGGCGGACGGCGCGCGCGGGTTGCCCCTGAAGCTGCCCCGCGAGGGCGAGCCCGTCCTGCCCTCCTCGGCCACGCATCTCGTCGTGGTCGTCGGACTCGCGGCCCTTGGCCGACCGGCGGGGCCTGACACGTGCCTCGGCACCGACGGCCTCGTCGAGGAGGGGGCCGTCCTCGACCCGGATCGGATCCGCTCCCTCCTGCTCGGACCAGGGGGCTACCTCGAAGCGGCCTCCCGTGTGGATCATGCATTCATCGCCGTGAACGGCGACGACGAGGATGCCTGCACGCGGCTCGCAGACACGCTGTGGCATCCCTCGCTCGAGGGCGTGATCGCCTCGTCGGCGATCCGGCACAGAGCACGACTCGTCACGAACGGCGGGCACCGCATCGCCGCCCTCGTGCTCGCCGCGGGCCGCTCGGAGCGCCTCCCCCCGCAGAAGCTCGCCCTGCCTCTTCGCGGCGTGCCACTCGTGCGCCGGGCGCTGGAGGCGGCGCTGGGCGGCTGCGATGGCCCCGTCTTCCTCGTCACGGGGCACGAGGCGGAGTCGGTGTGCGGGGCGGCAGGGGACGCTCTCGACGATCCGCGCGTCACCGTGGTCCACAACCCCCGAGCCGGGGACGGCATGAGCTCGAGCCTCAG
>JAFDER010000057.1 GCA_019310245.1 Deltaproteobacteria bacterium | reverse complement strand
ATCTCGTCTTTCAAATGGTTCAGGTGACTATAGTGGCGCTCCCTTGGCGGATCAACTCGCCGCGCGTTCCAATATTTCGACACGTATCCTGGATTCGAGTTGGGTGCCACTGGCATTCCACGCTGTCCAATGAAGTCGTCCACGCTGAACGAAACCCTCGTATTGACTGTATTTGCATCGATCCGGTGGTCCGTACGTTCTTGCCTCGCCGCGAGGCGGCAAGGTGCGAAATGTGGAACATCACTGGACTGTCCTTTATAATCCCGCCGAACCCATGTCCGACGACCGTCATTCGTTGACGCATTGTCCGAGCTGTGGCCAGGAAGTTGACAAGCTCCGGGCCGGGGCGGTGGGCATCTACTCCGGGAAGATCTCCTACTTCTGTTCCCGGGACTGCAGGGATCGCTTCTCGTCCTCCGGCCGGGACGCGGCTCCCAGGCCGAGCCCCCCGCGGCCGCAGCCGGCGGCGCCTGATCCCGGTGCGCCCCAGCCGGTTGGCGAGGTGATGCTGCCGCTGCTCGAGTCTCGCAGGGACGCGTTCCCCAGGCAGGGTCGGCCTGTCGATGAGCCCGGAGAACCGTCGGTGATGGACGCCCACACGCCTGCCCTGCTCGCCGTGAGCGAGCTGGAGCAGGCGCCGGTGCGCGGCTCGCTGTTCAGGTGGCTGTCCTCCGCGATCATCGCCGGATCCGTCACCCTCACCGCGTACCTGGCCGTGGAGAGGGGATGGCTGGAGCCCAGCCTGGCTCTTGCCGCGGCCCTCCTGGCTCCCGCTGCGCTCCTCGGTCTGCTGCACGGTGTGCTCGAGTGGCGCGCATCCTCCCTGCCCAGGGCCGTCGACGAGGTGATCGTCGTGGGTGCCGTGCTCATCTCCTCCGTTCCCGGCCTCTTGGCGCTGGGCAGGGGTGAGACCGCGTGGTTCTCGAGCGGGATCCTCATGCCTCTGGCGGTGCTGGCGGCCGTCTGGTCGGCACGCTGCGCCGAGTCGCTGGCCACGGGCAGGCTGGAGAACGACTCCGAGCTGGTGCCCCTGCACGCGCCCGGGACGATTGCCGGACTCGTGGGCGATCCGGCCAGCTTCGGACGTTCCCGGATGGCACGGATCGCGAGGATCATCGCCGGTGTCCTCACCGTCGGGGCCCTGCCGTCCGCCGTGCTCGTCGTGCTGGGGTCCTGGTTGATCACCGGCCGCATCGCTGTCGCCTCGCACTGGACGCTGGCAGCAGCCGTGGCCCTGAGTCTCGCGCCCAGGCTGTTTCGAAACACGATCCCCGCCGTGGCGGCCTCCTCGCTCCTGCGGGCGCGCCGCATGGGAATCCTCTTCTCGGGCGACCGTGCCCTCGAGAAGGCCGGCCTCGTCGACGGGGTTGTCCTGCGAAAGCGGGGCGTCGTTCTCGAAGGAGGCAGCGAGGTGGTCGAGTTCCACTCGCTGGGCGAGATGCCCACCGAGACCGTCCTGGCTCTCGTGGCCTCGTGCGAGGAGATCGCATCCGGCAACGAGGTGGCGGAGGCGCTCATGCGGTACGCGCGCCGCGAGGGCATCAAGCCCGGCGATACGAGGATGGCGCGCCATCATCCGTCGCGAGGGATTCACTCCACGTCTCCGTTCGGCGAGATCTTCGCGGGCAACAGGTTGTTCTTGATAGAGAACGGGATCAGCGTGGGCAGGGGAGAGACCGCGGCCTCCGAGGCCGAGAAGCGCGGCCACACCGCGATCTTCATCTCCATCAACCGCAACATCGAGGCCGTGGCCATCCTGAAAAACCGCCTGCGCGCATCATCGAAGCAGGCGGTCGACAGCTTCCACGCCCTCGGTCTGACGACCGTCCTCGTCACCGGCGACAGCTACAGGACCGCCGAGAGCCTCGGCTCCACGCTGGGCGTCGACCAGATCCGCCCCGAGATCGCCTTCGGCGGCCGCGAGGCGGAGGTCGAGAGGCTCAGGAACACCGGCCTTGACCTCGCGATCCTCGGCAGCCTGGAGGGAGGCCCGCCGCGTGGAAGCGTGGAGGGCGACCTCACCATCGGGCTGGGCTGGGACGGCGAGGGCGGCGTGGATCCCGCCTGGGACGTGGTTGTGACGGGAAACGACCTCGAGCGCGCGGCCCACGCCATCGAGATCGCGCGGCGCGGTCGACGGTTCTTCCTCACGAACTGGACGCTGGCCGTGCTCGCTGGTGGAGTGACGTTCGGGTTAGCGGCCTCCGGGCTCCTCTCCCCCATCGCCGCTGCACTGATCGTGAACCTGGTCGCCTCCCTCATGACTGTCGTGCGACCTTCCGCGGCTGCGGATCCGGCATGACCCGGTCCGCGGCCTGCTTCCTCGCCTGCACGATCATCGCTGCGGTGGTGTTCGTCTCCTGCAAGAAGGGCACTCCCGCCTCGATGATCGAGGAGAGGCGCGAGGGCATCATGGGGACCAGGATCTCCGTGAAGGTCTGGTCGCCGGGCGGGAGCAAGTGGGAGGTGACGACGCGAGAAGGCATCGAGGCAGCCTTCGACGCGGCCCGCGAGGTGCAGTCGCGCATGAGCCCCTACGATCCCACGAGCGCCGTCTCGCGGGTGAACGCGGCCGCAGGCGGCGAGGCCGTCGAGGTGGATTCCTGGACCTGGGAGGTGCTCGACGCCTCGGTCAAGGCGAGCAGGCTCACGCGCGGAGCCTTCGATCCCACCTGGGCGGCTCTTGCCGACATCTGGGACTACAGGGCTCCCGACCCGGCTCCACCATCGAAGGACGAGGTCGAGGAGAGGCTCGCCCTCGTCGGCGTCCGGGGCCTCGAGATGGATGCCGGTCACCGCACCGTGAGGCTTGCCCGGACCGGGATGCGCATCGGGCTGGGCGGATCGGCCAAGGGCTTCGCGCTCGACAGGATGGCGGAGGCGCTCCGCGAGAGGTCGCTCGAGGACTTCATCTGCTACGCTGGCGGCGATCTCTACGTCTCGGGACGGTCCGGTGACCGGCCGTGGAAGCTCGGCATCCAGCACCCGCGCGATGCCGGAGAGCTCCTTGCACGTTACCCCGTGACCCGCTCCATGGCCGTGGTCACGAGCGGGGACTACGAGCGCTTCTTCATGCACCGCGGCACCCGCTACCACCACATCCTCGATCCGAGGACCGGGTTCCCCGCCCGGGGGACCATGTCCGTCACCGTGATGGCTCCGGCCGGGCTCGAGGCCGACGCCCTGTCGACCGGGCTGCTCATCCTGGGTGCCGAGGAGGCGTTCAGCCTCCTGGCCGGACTCGAGGAGGTCGAGGCCGTGATCGTGGACGAGGCCGGGAAGGTCCACTGCTCGAGCGGGATCTGCGATCTGCTGGAGATGGTGGCCGAGGGCTATGCGATGATCCGGCATTGAGCGGCCGGCGGCAGGCCCGAGTGGTCCCTGGAAGTTGTACGTCCCACATTGTCCCACTACAAAATATTGTAAATAACCAGCATGGTAACTGTAGGAACTTGACAGTAAATGAAGCGCTAACCTAGTGTTGTGGGACTGAGTGGGCTTGAGTGGGGTGCGCGGTCGTCTGGAGGAGGCCCATCGTGGTGAATACTCATGTTCAGAGGACGCAACTTCCTGAAGATCGATGCAAAGGGACGCGTGTCGATCCCGGCCCGATTCAGGGAGACGCTCAACGTCCTTCATGACGGCCGACTCGTGCTCTCCCAGGGCTTCTTCACCGAGTTTCCCCACCTCCTGCTCGTGCCTCTCGACGTGTGGGAGGGATTCGAGGCGGACTTTGGTACCCGCACTCTTCAGGGAGTACGCGGGGTATGGCGGTGAGGTGGCATGCGTCGGAATGGGCAGATACCTGAGCCTCTGGAAGCCCGAGAATCTCGAGGCGGCGATGAAGAGGGCGGAGGAGAACCTGGACGGGATTCGGGGTCAGCTCGCGGTGCGAAGGGACGGCCGCTCCACAGACCCGTGATGGTGAGGGAGGTCCTGAAGGTGATGGGTCCGCGCGAGGGTGGCGTCTACTGCGATGCAACGGTCGGCCTGGCCGGCCACGCGCTCGCCATCCTCGAATCCTGCGGGCCCGACGGACGCCTGCTGGGAGTGGACAGGGACGAGGACGCCCTGGCGCTGGCCTCCGAGAGGCTCGCACGCATCGACGTGGACCGCTGGTCCCTGCACCACGCGCCCTTCTCGAGCCTGCGAGAGACGCTGGCCGGGGCGGGAGTGCACGCCTGTGACGGCGTGCTGGCCGATCTGGGCGTCTCCTCCATGCAGATCGACGAGGCCGAGCGTGGATTCAGCTTTCGCGAGCGGGGTCCGCTCGACATGCGGATGGACCGATCGGAGCCTGGAACCGTCCTCGACGTCCTGCGCGGCTGGTCCACCAGAGACATCGAGCGCATCCTGCGCGACTACGGCGAGGAGAGGCTCGCGGCCAAGGTGGCGCGCCGCCTCCGTCGCTCTGCGCGTGAGGGCAAGGTGCGCGACACGCTGGACCTGGCCCGCGAGATCCGCGGCGCCCTCGGCCGCGACAGGTCGGGCGGGATCGATGCGGCCACGCGCTCCTTCCAGGCGCTCCGCATCGCCGTCAACCACGAGGTGGACGAGCTCGAGACGCTCCTCGATGAGGTCGTGGACCTGCTCTCCCCCGGCGGCGTGTTCGTGTGTCTGAGCTATCACTCCATCGAGGACAGAATGGTCAAGCGAGCCCTGCGCGCCAGCGCCGCGCGTGGCGAGGGAGAGGTGCTCACCCGCAAGCCGATCACGCCGGGCCACGAGGAGGTCCGCGGGAACCGGCGATCGAGGAGCGCCAAGCTCCGCGCGTTCCGCAAGAGGGTGGGCACGAGCACGGGAGAGGAATCGTGATGGACCGCGGAGTGATGCGTCGGAAGCTCGCCGAGTTCCTGAGCGATGCCAAGCACATCGCGTTCTTCCTCGTCAGCGTGGCCGCCCTGGGGGCGGTCATCTTCTTCCACCTGTCGGTGCGCAACGAGATCATCCAGCTCGCGTACACGCTGAGCCAGGAGAACAGCCATGGCCGGAGGCTCGTCCGCGAGCGGGCCGAGCTCGAGCTCGAGCGGGCGATCATGAAGAATCCCGAGGAGGTCGGCAAGCAGGCGGAGGGTCGCTTCGGGATGCACATCCCCGACAAGGAGCAGCTCGTTCGCATCCGCAAGGCGAAGGGAAAGCACAAGTAGGGGAACACGGATGTCGGTGTGGGACGATAGCAGGCAGAAGTGGATCAGGATCCGCATCCTCCTGGTCACGGTCGTCATCCTCCTGGCCACCGGCCGCATCATGGCCCGCTCATACGAGCTCCAGGTCTCGAAGCACGACCACTACGCCAAGAGATCGTACAACCAGTACAAGCGCTCCATCACCCTGCCGCCGGGCCGCGCAACGATACTCGACCGCAACGGTGCGGAGCTGGCCATCAGCGTGATGGTGCCCAGCGTGTACGCCGATCCCCGCGACGTCAGGAGCCCGGGTGCCGCGGCCGCGGCGCTCTCTCCCATCATCGGGGTCGAGGAGCACGTCGTGCTCGAGAAGCTGATGTCGAACCGCCACTTCGTCTGGCTCAAGCGCCGTGCGGGCCCAGAGGCGGCCGAGGCAGTGAGCAGCCTCGAGATCAAGGGCATCTTCGTCACGAAGGAGAGCAAGCGCTTCTACCCCAACCGCCGTCTCGCCTCGCATGTCCTCGGATTCGCCGGGTACGACTCGGTGGGGCTCGAGGGCATCGAGCTCAAGTTCGACGACGAACTCATCGGGGCGAGCCAGGTGATGAGCGGGCTCCGGGACGCCATGGGCAGGCTCATCCTGTCGGACGGGCTGCAGGAGACGAGCCCCTCGTACGAGAACTCCGTGGTCCTGAGCATCGACAAGGCGATCCAGACCATCGTCGAGGAGGAGCTCAGGAGCACCGCGCAGCTCTTCGAGGCGCTTTCGGCCATGGCCGTCGTCGTCCGTCCCTCCACCGGCGAGATCCTCGCGCTCGCCAACTACCCGGACTTCGACCCGAACCACTTCGGAACCTTCGCTGCCGCCGACAGGCGGAACAGGGCACTGACGGACCGGTTCGAGCCCGGCTCGACGATGAAGATCTTCACCATGGCGGCCGCGCTCGCGAGCGGCAAGGTCAAGCCGTCCGACGTGATCTTCTGCGAGAACGGACGCTACACGGTCGACGACCTGGTCATCCACGACGCGCACCGCGACGGGTGGCTGACGCCGCTGCAGATCCTCCAGCGCTCCTCCAACGTCGGCGCCGCCAAGGTGTCCGCGCTCATCGGCAAGCGCCAGCTCTACCGCTACCTGAGCCGGTTCGGGTTCGGGACGGCCACGGGCGTGCCCTTTCCGGGAGAGACGGCGGGCTTCCTCAGGCACTACTCGAAGTGGTACCCGGTGGACCTCGCCTCCATCTCGTTCGGCCACGGCATCAGCGTCTCCGGCCTCCAGATGGTCATGGCGCTCTCTGCCGTTGCCAACGGAGGCCGCTTGCTCGAGCCGATCCTGGTCAAGAAGGTGGTCGCCAAGAACGGGACCGTGATCAAGGAGTTCAAGCCCCGGCTCAAGCGCAAGGTCATCGACGGGCGCACTGCACGAATCCTGACGAGCATGCTGGTGGCGGTCACCGAGGAGGGTGGCACCGGAACGGAGGCTGGGCTCGAGGGCTTTCCCGTCGCGGGGAAGACGGGCACCGCCCAGAAGGTGGACTTCGTCACGGGCGGCTACGCCAAGGACCAGTGGACCGCCTCGTTCATCGGCTTCGTCCCCGCTGACGATCCCGAGCTGGCGATCGTCGTGATCGTGGACGACCCGGTCATCAACTACTACGGCGGCGTGGTCGCCGCACCCACGTTCAAGCGCATCGCGGACCGCAGCCTGCGCTACCTGGGAATCGCCCCTTACAGCCCCGGCAAGATCAAGGCTGCCCCGAAGGACGAGGCGGTGGAGGAAGCACCGGTCCCGGAGCAGGGCGAGACGCCTCCCGGGGGAGGCGTACAGGAGGACGGAGCGGTCGAGGCCGCCGGCGGGGAGGCACCGGTGTGCACCGGGGACTGCGTCGAGGTGCCTCAGTTCACTGGCAAGGGTCTGGCATGGGTGCTCGAGACGGCATACGCCGTGGGCCTCGATCCCTCGATCTCCGGGGCGGGACGGGTCTCGTCCCAGTCGCCGGCGGCAGGGACCCTCGTCCCCAGGGGAACGAGTGTGAGCCTGACCCTGGAGCCGGTGGGATGGTGAGGAGATGGCCGTGAGCCTGGCAGAGCTCATGAGGATCACGGGCGGCGCGCTCGTGCAGGGGGATCCTGTCCTGAGCGTCGAGGCCGTGACCCACGATAGCCGGCAGGCCGGTCCGGGCTGCCTGTTCGTGGCCATCGACGGCCTCGAGACCGACGGGACGAGGTTCGTGGACGACGCGATCGAGCGGGGTGCCGTGGCTGTTGCCTCCACCTCCACGCCACCTGCCTCCGCCTCCTCCGGCCCGGCCTGGATGACGGTGGCCGACGCGCGCCTGGCCCTGTCCGCGATCTCGGACGCCGTGCTCGGGCATCCCACCCGGGACCTGCAGGTCGTGGGGATCACGGGCACGAACGGCAAGACCACGACGAGTTACCTGCTCGTCGCGGGCCTCGAGGCAGCGGGGGCCCGGACGGCGCTCATGGGCACCATCGAGACCCGCGTGTGCGGGCAGCTCCGCAAGAGCAGCCTGACGACGCCCGAGGCTCCACTCCTGCACTCGGTGGCAGCCGAGCACGTGGCCTGCGGCGGCCGCGCGATGGTCATCGAGGTCTCGAGCCACGCGCTCAAGCTGCTCAGAGCCGACCACCTGGACTTCGACGTTGCCGTGTTCACGAACCTCACCCAGGATCACCTGGACTTCCACTCCGGATGGGACGACTACCTCGCGAGCAAGCGCAGGCTGTTCGTCGATCTCCTCGAGGCCGACCGCACGGCCGTCGTCAACGCCTCCGATCCGTGGGTCGGAGAGGTGACGGCAGGGTGCCGTGCCCGGATGGTCACGTACTCGATCGACCGGGCGAGCGGCGCCGACATCGTTCCCTTGTCCTTCGAGGCAGGGCTCGACGGCTTTCAGGCGCGGCTCCGCACTCCCTGGGGGGACCTGGAGGCGTCCTGCCGGCTCGTGGGTGACGTGAACCTGCTCAACCTCATGGCCGCCCTCGGAGCCGGGGCCTGCCTCGGCCACGATCCGGTGGTCCTGCTCGAGGGCATGTCGCAGCTCGCCACGGTTCCGGGGAGGCTGGAGGCCATCACGGCCGCGGGAGGCCGCAGGATCTTCGTGGACTACTCGCACACCCCGGACGCGGTCCGGGCGGCCTGCGAGGTGATCCGCCCGCTGACGGGTGGACGGCTCTGGGTCATCGTCGGATGCGGCGGGGACCGGGACCGCGACAAGCGTCCCAAGATGGGCCGCTCGGCGGCCGAGGGCGGCGACCTGGTCGTCGTTACGAGCGACAACCCCCGCACGGAGGATCCCCTCTCCATCATCGAGATGATCATCCCCGGCGTCGAGGAGGCGGGGTTCAGTCGCGTGGACGCAGGCGGCGACATCGAGGGCGACCGCAGCTACGTGGTGGAGGTGGACAGGGCGAGGGCGATCCGGCTCGCCCTCGCAGCGTCGGCAGAGGACGACTCCATCCTCGTGGCCGGTAAGGGCCACGAGGATTATCAGATTTTCCGGGACCGCACGATCCACTTCTCCGACCAGGAGACCGTGCGCGAGGCGCTCGGCGAGCTTGGCCTGGAGAGCGGGTAGCGGACGTTCTTTGAAAACATGGATGCTCGCGGCGTGAGGCCGCGGGTGCGGGATGTCAGGTGCTGGTGGTTGTGTGGAAGGCCGCGATTTTTGAGGTCGGGATCCGGTGAAGGAGTGGGTCGAGGTGGGATCCGGGCGTGGTGAAAGCGATATCGTTATCCGAGGAGGAAACGGGAGCGCGGCTGTTTGTTCGGGATAGGACGGACGGTTGCTGCAGGTGGCCGGTGGTGACGGGGCAGGTGGCCGACGGTGCAGGTCGAGGAGTGACGGGTCGGTGGTGACGGTCGGGTGGTCAGGACCGGCGGTGTATGGTGGTGGTTGATGGTGTTCCCAGGTGTAGGAGGCAGACAGCACCTGACATCCGGTGCCCGCGGTGGTGGAAGTAGACACGGGTTCGCGTGTTGGATATACACGGCACCAGCTTCATGATTGGCACGATCGATCAGATCGCCGCGGCCGTGGGAGGACGGCTGTTCGGCCCGGGAGACGGGCCGGTGGCCGGTGCGAGCATCGACACGCGCACGATCCGGCCGGGAGAGATCTTCTTCGCCATCCTGGGAGGGAGGGACGGCCACGACTTCGCCGGCAGGGCCGTCAGCGGCGGAGCCGCGGCCATCGTCGTCTCCAGGATGCTGGACCCTGCGCCCGCGTCACCGTGGATCCTGGTCGACGACACGCTCGACGCGCTCCAGGCGCTGGGCAGCCACTGCCGGTCCGGCTCCGGGGCACGCGTGGTGGGTCTGACCGGCAGCTGCGGCAAGACCACGACCAAGGAGCTCATCGCCGCCGCTCTGGGCGGGGCGGGGCCCGTCCTGGCCACGAGGGGCAACCTGAACAACCACCTCGGGGTTCCGCTCACGCTCGTCGAGCTCGGGCCCGATCACGCGTACGCCGTCGTCGAGATGGGGGCGAACCACGGCGGCGAGATCGAGCAGCTGACGCGGCTGGCGGATCCGGACGTGGGTCTCGTGACCTGCGTGGCCCCGGCGCACACGGAGTTCTTCGGGGGCATCGAGGGCGTGGCGCGCGCCAAGGCAGAGCTGTTCTCCACGATGAGGTCCGACGCGGTGGCCGTCGTGAACCTCGACGATCCGTGCGTTCGTGCCATGCCCCGCCGGCCCCGGCGGGCCGTGACCTACGGCTCGGATGCCGCGGCCCGTCCCGACGTGCTCCTCGCGAAGGTGGAGGATGCGGGCGGCGTCCAGCGGATCAGGATCCGTGCCGGGGGCGAGACCGTCGAGGCCTCCCTGTCCCTGCCCGGCTCGCACAACGCGCTCAACGCGACGGCCGCCGTTGCCGCGGCGTCTGCCGCCGGCGTGTCTCCGGCCGCTGCGGCCGAGGGACTCGCCTCCGTGCAGCCCGTCAAGGGCCGCGGCGCCATCGTGAAGGGCCGCAGGCTCGAGGTGATCGATGACACCTACAACGCCAACCCCGCCTCGGTGCGCGCGGGGCTCGACCTGCTCTGCACGCTGGCCAGCGGCCGGCGCACGGTCGCCGTGCTCGGCGACATGTTCGAGCTGGGAGACGAGGCGCCCGCCCTGCACGGGCAGGTGGGCGAGAGGGCGGCCGTCGCCGGCGTCGACGTCCTCGTGGCGGTGGGTGCCCATGCACCGGACGTGAGATCCGGCGCCCTCGAGGCGGGAATGCGGCCCGGCGGCGTGTCCACGTTCGAGGGCACGGATGCCGCCGTCGAGGAGATTGGCGGCCTGCTCAGGGAGGGCGACATCGTTCTCGTCAAGGGCTCGCGAGGCATGAAAATGGAGCGGGTCGTGGCCTCTTTGTTATATTGGTAATTCCATCGCATGCTGTACGAACTCCTATATCCGCTACACGAGCAGGCCGAGTGGTTGAGCTGGCTCAACGTGATGCGGTATGTCCCCTTCCGTGCGATCGCCGCCTGGTTCACGGCCATCCTCATGTACTTCCTCCTGTTCCCCGGCTTCCTCAGGGCGCTCAAGTCGCACCAGGTGGGCCAGAACATCCGCGAGGAGGGGCCAGAGGCCCATCAGGTCAAGGCGGGCACTCCCACCATGGGTGGCAGCCTCCTGCTCCTGTCCATCGTGACGCCCACGATCCTCTGGGCCGACGTGAGGAACGAGATCGTCTGGCTCACGCTCGCGCTCATCGTGGCGCTCGGGCTCATCGGGTTCGCCGACGATCTGCTCAAGGTCCAGAGGAACTCGAACCGGGGCCTGAGCGGATGGCAGAAGTTCTCGCTGCAGCTCCTGACGGCGATCGTGATCTCCTGGATGCTCTTCTTCTGGACCGACCTGCCCCAGGACTGGCTCGACGTGCGCTACCGGCTCGCGCTGCCGTTCGTTTCGACGAAGAAGTTCTTCCCCGAGGTGGCGGCGTTCTACACGGGTGGAGATCCGTTCGTATCCCTGCAGATCAACCGCTTCGTCTATGCCGCCTTCGCCGTCGTCGTGATCGTGTGCTTCTCCAATGCCGTCAACCTCACGGACGGTCTGGATGGCCTGGCCATCGGCCCCGTGCTCATCAACGCCACCACGTTCCTCTTTCTGGCCTATCTTGCCGGGGCCACGTTCTTCGGCATCTCGCTCGCGAAGTACCTGCACATCCCCTCCATCCCCTCCTCCTCAGAGCTGGTCATCCTGTGCGCATCGATCATCGGTGCCGGTGTGGGATTCCTGTGGTACAACACGTTTCCCGCCCAGGTCTTCATGGGCGACGTGGGCAGTCTCTCGCTGGGCGGGGCCATCGGGATGCTGGCCCTGGCCACCAAGAACGAGCTCCTCAGCGTGATCATCGGTGGCATCTTCGTGCTGGAGGCGGCGAGCGTGGTCACTCAGGTCGTCTCGTTCAAGCTCCTGGGGCGGCGCGTGTTCCGCATGGCGCCCCTTCACCATCACTTCGAGCTCAAGGACTGGGCGGAGCCGAAGATCATCGTGCGCTTCTGGATCATCAGCGTGCTCCTGGCCCTGTTCGCACTCAGCTCGCTGAAGCTGCGCTGAGCGATGGCTGACGCGGCCAAGAATCGAGCGCCGCCCGTACGGGGCACGAGGGTCCACGTCCTCGGCCTGGGCAAGTCTGGCGTGTCCGCGGCCCTGCTCGCCTCGCGCTTCGGCTGCCGGGTCTCCGCCACCGACCTCAAGGAGGCGGCCGACGTCCCCGGAGCGCGGCAGCTCGAGGAGGCGGGCGTCCGCCTCGACCTGGGCGGCCACGATCCCGCGCTCTTCACCTCGGCCGATCTCGTCGTCGTCTCGCCGGGTGTTCCGGGCAACGAGCTCCTGGATGACGCCCGCGCGCGGGGTGCCGAGGTGGTTGCCGAGGTGGAGCTCGCCTATCGCTGCTCGCGGGCCGCGGTGGTGGGGATCACGGGCTCCAACGGCAAGTCCACCGTCACGTCGATGATCGGCGCGATCCTCGAGCGTTCGGGCAGGCCCTGCTGGACCGGAGGCAACCTGGGCACGCCCCTGTGCGAGGCCGTCGGCTCGGGGGCGGACGTCGAGGGAGGCGTCTTCGTGGTGGAGCTGTCGAGCTTCCAGCTCGAGAGGATCGAGCAGCTGCGCTGCGAGGTTGCCGTGATCATGAACATCACGCCCGATCACCTCGACCGCTATGCCGGCTTCGAGGCGTATGCGCGGACCAAGGGCAACATCGTCACCGCACAGGAGGCCGGCGATCACGCCATCGTCCCCGACGGCGAGCGGGAGGCCCTCGCCCAGGCGCGCCGCACGCGTGGGACCGTCCACGTCGCGGGACGGCCGGAGAGCGGGGTGTTCATCGAGGACGGTGCGATTCGAGTCGAGGATCTCTCTGGGGTGAACACGCGCTTCGCCACCGCCTCACTGGGCCTGGCGGATCCCCTCTCCCGGCTCAACGCGATGGTGGCCGTCTGTGCGTCCGTCCTCGCGGGAGCTGATCCCGGCGCCGTCAAGGAGGGGCTGCGCGGCTTCCGGCCCCTGCCTCACAGGTTCGAGTTCGTGGCGGAGCGGGGCGGGATCCGCTGGATCGACGACTCCAAGGCGACGAACCCGGCCTCTGTCGTCGCTGCCCTGGAGGCCTCCCCGGGTCCCGTGGTCCTCATCGCCGGCGGGCTGGACAAGAAGCTCGACTACGTCTCGATCGCCCCCGCCGCCCGTGGCAGGGTCAAGCGGGCACTGCTCATCGGCGGGGCGGCGGAGGCGATCGCGATGGCCCTCCGGGGAACGGTCGAGGTCGAGCAGGCCGGCGATCTCGAGACCGCCGTCGGCCGTGCCGCGTCGATCGCCGTTGCCGGGGACGTGGTCCTCCTGTCTCCGGCCTGCGCGAGCTTCGATCAGTTCAGGAGCTTCGAGCACCGCGGTGAGACGTTCCAGAGGCTTGTCCGCGCCCTTGACCGCTGACCATCCCCGTCCCTCCTCACGACAGCGGCGAACTGGTTCTCGGAAGAAGACCTGTTTCGCGAGTTATTTGAATTTGGCGCTCTGGCTGAGTTATATCCATTGGAAGGCATGGACCATGCCATCGACAGCGTTGTCCCCGAGGAGCGCACGGCAGTGGAGCGCACGAGCGTCATCGCCACGCCCGGCATGCTCAGGCTGCTCGTGTTCGTGCCCGTCCTCCTGCTCATTCTCTATGGTCTCGTCATGGTCTTCAGCTCCTCCATGATCTTCAGCTCCAAGCGGTTCGACGATCCGATGTACTTCCTCAACAGGCAGTTGATCTTCGCCTCCCTGGGGCTCGCCATCATGCTCGTCGCCTCGCGCTTGCCCGTCGAGATGTACCGCAGGTTCACGGTCCCCCTCCTGGCCGTCTCCTTCATCGGTCTCCTGCTCTGCCTCACCCCGTTTGGCACGACCGTCAAGGGAGCGACGCGGTGGATTTCCATCGGCGGTGGATTCAACATCCAGCCCTCCGAGTTTGCCAAGGTGGCCCTCGTCTTCTACGTGTCGTACTCCATGAGCAAGAAGGCCGAGCGGATCAAGAACTTCAAGGTGGGCTTCCTGCCCCACGCGCTCGTGGCGATCGTGTTCGCCGGCCTGTGCATGAAGCAGCCGGACTTTGGCGCCGCCATGATGATCGTTCTGCTCACGTTCGTGATGCTCTTCGTGGGAGGCACGCGGCTGGGCTACATCCTCGGCTCGGGGCTGCTGATGGTTCCCGTGGCCTACTCGGCGGTCGTCTTCTCGCCCTACCGCATGAAGCGGATCATGGCCTTCCTGAATCCCGAGCAGGACGCCCTCGGCATCAACTACCAGATCACGGAGTCTCTCATCTCGATCGGATCGGGAGGCATCTGGGGCGTCGGGCTCGGCCTGGGCAAGCAGAAGCTGTTCTTCCTGCCTGACGCACACACTGACTTCATCGCTTCCATCGTCGGCGAGGAGCTCGGGATGCTGGGTATCTTTATTCTCCTCTTGCTCTTCGGCACGATCGTGGCCGCGGGCCTCGTGGTCTCGATGCGCTCGAGGACGCGATACGGCTCGTTCCTCGCCGCGGGCCTGACCTTCTACCTGGCCTTTCAGGTCGTCGTGAACATGGGCGTCATCATGGGGCTCCTGCCCACCAAGGGCCTGGCCCTGCCGTTCGTGAGCTACGGAGGCAGCTCGCTCATCACCAACCTCTTCGCGGCCGGCGTCCTGATGAGCATGGCCGGAGACGTCGAGAAGCGGGAGGAGGAGCCGGGCGTGCCGTCTCCGACCCGGAGGAGCGGCAACTTCAGGCTGTCGCACGAGCCGCTCGAGCCCGCGGACGTGGCAGGGGTGGATCCATGACCGGACTGACTTCTCTGAGCAGGAAGCGCTACCACATCCACCTCGTCGGGATCGGCGGCATCGGGATGAGCGGGATCGCCGAGGTGCTCATCAACCTGGGCTACACCGTGTCGGGGTCCGACCTCAACGAGAGCGAGGCCACGCGAAGGCTCTCCGGCCTGGGAGCCCGGATCGCGACCGGACCGCACGAGAGCAGCAGCGTCCACGGCGCCGACGTGGTCGTGATCTCGAGCGCCGTCAAGCCGGGAAACCCGGAGGTGGAGGAGGCCCTCAGGCGGGGCATCCCCGTCATCCCGAGAGCCGAGATGCTCGCCGAGCTGATGAGGCTCAAGGAGTCCATCGGGATCGCCGGGAGCCACGGCAAGACCACGACGACGAGCATCGTGGCGACCGTCATGGCTGCGGGCGGCTATGATCCGACGATCGTGCTCGGCGGCAAGCTCAACGCCATCGGCACGAACGCCGTCCTGGGCTCCAGCGACTGGATGGTTCTCGAGGCGGACGAGAGCGACGGCAGCTTCCTGAAGCTCACGCCCACCGTGGCCGTGATCACAAACATCGACCCGGAGCACCTCGACCACTACGGCAGCATGGAGGCCCTTGCGGACGCCTTCGTGGAGTACGCGAACAAGGTTCCGTTCTACGGCCTCGCCGTCCTGTGCGTGGACCACCCGGGGGTCCAGGCGATCCTGCCGCGCATGACCAAGCGCTTTGTCACCTACGGCACGTCGAGCCAGGCCGACTACCGGGGAGAGAACCTCGAACACGACGGCCTCGTGACGCGCTTCGATCTCTGGGCCCATGGAAAGAAGTGGGGCAGGGTGACCATGAGGATGCCGGGCCGGCACAACGCGCTCAACGCGCTGGCCTGCCTTGCCGTGAGCGGCGAGCTGGGGATCCCGTTCGACGTTGCGACCGAGGCGCTGCAGAAGTTCGAGGGCGTGGCCAGGCGCTTCACCGTGCGCGGGCAGGCGCTGGGCGCGACGCTCGTCGACGACTACGCGCATCACCCCGAGGAGATCCGGGCCACGCTGGAAGCGGCGCACGAGGCTTACGGCAACAGGGTGATCGCCGTGTTCCAGCCTCATCGCTATTCCCGCGTCTCGCTGCTCAGTGACGAGTTCGCCCGGTCCTTCAACCGCGCCGACGAGCTCATCGTGACGGAGATCTACGCGGCCGGAGAGACTCCGGTCGAGGGTGTCAGCGGGGAATCCCTCGCACGGTGCATCCGGGACCACGGACACAGGTCGGTCACGTTCCTGCCGACGCTGAGCGAGGTCGTCGACCACCTGGCGGGCTCGATGCGGGAAGGAGACGTCGTCATCACCCTTGGCGCCGGCAACGTCTCCTGGGTGCTCAAGGAGCTGCTCGCCGGCGGGAAGGGTGGCGCGGCATGAGCCGGCGCAGGAAGGGCAACCGGCGCATCGCTCCGAGCACGGTGCCTGCAGAGGGGCCCGAGGCGGAGTCGGAGCCGAGGACGGGAAGGGCGGCCGCCGTGCTCGTCCACCTGCTCATGGTGCTCGGCGCAGTGGGGATCGTCGGGGGATTCTTCGTGGGCGGGCGGGCCCTCTCCCGGTGGCTCCGCACCTCGGATTCCTTCTCCCTCCAGGAGGTGAACGTGGAGGGGCTCGAGAGGCTGACGCGGGAGGAGGTCCTGCGTGTTGCGTCCATCGAGGACGGGATGAGCATCTTCAGCCTCGACGAGCAGGAGGCGTCAATGATCCTCGGGCAGCACCCCTGGATCCGCGAGGCCGTGGTGAAGAAGAAGATGCCCAACGCCGTGTCCGTGGAGATCGTGGAGCGAGAGCTCGTCGCACTGTTCTGGAGCGGCTCGCTCTATCGCGTGGACGCCGACGGCACGATCTTCGAGAGGCATCCGGACGGAGCGCCCGTCGACAGGGTGATCATCACGGGCGTCGGCAGGGCCCTGCTTTCCGACGACAAGGAGATCCTCAAGGCGGAGCTGCGCAAGATCATCCAGATCCTCAGGGAGTACGAGCGCATGGGCCTGGGGGTGGCGGCTCCGGTGCGCAGCGTGCACAGGGAGCACGGGGGCGGGATCGTGCTCTACATCGGAGACGAGGCACGAGAGGTCAGGCTGGGCGTGGGGCACACCCGCAAGAAGCTCAGGCGCCTGAGGGCCGTCCTGCAGGAACTGAAGAGGGACAATCTCGCATGGGACTACATCATGGTGGACTCCCGGAACTTCCCCGAGCGCGTCGTCGTCAAGCTGCGATCCTCTTGACGCAACTTTCCGTTTCGACTCAACGCCAAAAATTGGAATCTCGCTCCCGGGGTATGGCATATCTTGACTGACCACAAACAGTTTCATTCGCGATCGTTTGGGGAGTGGCGCAGCGCCCGAAGGAAGGATGGTCAGGTGGAATGACGCGAGACGCCGAAATCATCATTGGAGTCGACATCGGAACCACCAAGGTGACCGCCGTGATCGGGGAGGTTTCCGACGTGGGCATCGAGGTGATCGGGATCGGC
>JAFDER010000352.1 GCA_019310245.1 Deltaproteobacteria bacterium | reverse complement strand
CGTCGTGGGGGCTGATGGGGTTGCCCTCGTCGTCGAACTCCTCGTTCTCGACGAACAGGTTCGGGTTGATCGCCTTGCCGAGGTCGTGGAAGTACGAGCCCACCCGGACGAGCAGGGCGTCCGCCTCGATCTTCGAGGCCGCCTCTTCGGCGAGGTTCGCGATGGCGCGACTGTGCTCCCACGTCCCGGGCGCCTGCTGCTGGAGCCTCTTGAGCAGCGGGTGCTGGAGCGCCTGGAGATCGTTGAGCTTGGACTGCGAGACGGTGCCCAGGAGCGGCCTGATGGCGAGCGCGAGGATCCAGCCGACCGGGCCGGAGAGCAGGCCTCCGGCGACGACGGCGAGGATCGATGAGTTCGTCCAGTCGGTGATGGCGATGATCTCGACGGCGCCGGTCAGGGCGATGCTCATGCCGAACAGGGCCACGAGCCCGGCGATGGTCGAGACCCCGGCCGCGACGAAGATGGGCTTGAACTTGCGAGACGGCCTGAGGAACGGGATGACGCTCAGGCCCTGGATGACGAACACGATGAACGCGACGGCGTCGAGCTCGAGCATCAGCGAGAGCAGGAACGCACCGAAGAGTGTCACGTAGACACCGAGCCTCCGGCCCCGGTAGTAGGAGACCACGATGGGGCCGGCGGCAGCAGGGACGAGGTACACGGGCCACGACGTGAGAGCGAACACGGGCTTGGCCAGCATCACGAGCAGCGCGATGAGGACGTAGATCGAGATCTCGGTGCGCAGGTACCTGCGGTTGCCCGGCCACGAGCGCCTCAGGGCCTCGGAGAGCAGGAAGGCCAGCAGGAAGGTCACCAGGAAAACGCCCACCATGCGGTAGTACAGCAGGTCGTGCCGGCGCTCGATCGTGCTCTGGAGCAGCTTGTACGTCTCGGCGGCCCTGTCGGGCACCGCCTCGCCCTTGCGCAGGATGAAGCGCTCGTGCTCGAACTTGACCTTGACCCGGGCCGCGGGGCTCGAGCGCAGGTAGCCGGTGGAGGGAAGCCGGATGGACAAGGGCGAGGGCTCTCCCGGCACGAAGCTGCTCTCCGGGATGATCCTGTCCGTGGTGTCCACGCCCACGACGACGAAAGCGAGCAGGAATGCGCTGATGATGCCGCTCGTTCGCGACGCGAACGCACGTGTGCGAAGCTTCTCCATCTCCAGTTCACTAATACGAATCGGGAATGATCCTGTATATGTTTAAAAAATGCAAGTACGGGCAGAAGGTGTGGCCGGGGACCTTCCTTGTCAAGCAGAACGTTGACATGTGCTCCGTCCTGCGTCTATCTTACAGTCTCTTTATCAAGGTGAGGAGAGATGAAAGTCGAGACAGGCCATACGATCACCATCGAATACAAGATCGAAACCGACAAGGGGGAGCTGATCGAGTCCTCCCTCGGCAAGGGCGCTCCGCTCGAGTTCACGTGCGGGGACGGCATGATGATGCCCGGGGTCGAAAAGCGCATCATCGGCATGGAGGAGGGAGAGGACAAGAACTTCGATGTGCCTCCCGAGGAGGCGTTCGGCGCCACGGACTCCGGACCCGTCAAGGAGATGGACAAGACCGAGTTCCCGAAGGAGACGGTCTTCAAGACGGGTGAGAAGTTCACCGCCCGCCTGCCGGAGGATCAGGGCAACGTGATCTTCGAGATCATGGAGAACAAGGCCACATCGGTCCTCGTCAGGTTCCATCTCCCGCACGAGGGCAAGACGCTCAAGTGCAAGGTGAAGGTGCTCAAGGTCGTTGACCCGGCCTCGAAGCCGAAACCGCCGCCGCCGCCGCCCGGCGCGAAGGCGAGCAAGCCGCCCCCCGACAAGCCCCCACCGAAGTAGAGCCCCTCACTCGCCCTTCGAGGACTTCTTCCCCTTGGCCTGCGCCGCCTTCTTCGCGGAGGCCTTTGCGGGCAGGTCGGGGACCTTGATGGCCTTGAGCATCAAGTGAAGCGTCTTGGCGCGCTTCTCGAAGCCGTCCACGAGCGACTTGTCGATGGGCTTCTCCTTGATGGTGGTCACCTTCAGGTACTTCATGGGATCGACGAACGCCTTGCCCTTCTTGAGCCCGAAGTGCAGGTGAGGGCCCGTGCTCCTGCCCGTGTTGCCCACGAACCCGATCGTCTCGCCCTTCTTGACCTTCTTGCCCGCCTTCAGGCCCTTGGCAAAGCCCGACAGGTGCCCGTAGTAGGTGCTGATGCCGCCCCCGTGGTCGACCTGGATCATGTTCCCCATGGCGCCCTTCATGCCGAACTTCTTGACGACGCCGCTGTCGAACGCGAACACGGGAGTGCCGGACGGGGCGCCGAAGTCCGTGCCGAGATGAGGCTTCCTGACCTTCAGCATGGGGTGCATGCGCTTGGGATCGAAGGGACTCGTGATGCGCAGGACCTGGAGCGGCACGTCCGCCACGAGCCTCTTGAGGCTCGTGCCGTCGGGCCAGTAGTACTTGCCCTTGCCGGGCGAGGACTCGTAGTAGATGGCGAGGAGCTTGCCGGTCTTCTGGCCGTTGAACTCGAGGATCTGGGGCGGGTCGTAGCCCAAGAACTGCTTGCCGAGCCACTCGCCGCTCACGATGACGCGGAAGGTGTCGCCCTCGCGGGAGTCCGACGCGAACTTCGCATAGGCGCCGAAGACCGCCATGAAGTGGTTGACGATGGAGCCCTCGAGACCGGCCTCCCGCGCGCTCCCAAACAGCGATCCCTTGACCACGCCTCCCGCCTTCACCCACTTGCGCTCCGTGGGCACCGTGACCTTGTGCGCATCCACGGTCCCGTTGTCGAACGCGAGCACATGGTAGATCTTCGTGTCCGAGCGCTTGAGCTCCAAAAACTTCAGCTTTCCGCTCTTCTCGTCGATGTACAGCCTGAACTTGTCCTCTGCCCGCACGGCCTTGGGGTCCGTGACCTTCTCGAGCACGCCCGTGATCTCCGCGATGGCGTTCGGGCCGATGCCGTTTTTGTGCAGGAGCGCGTACAGCGACCCGAACGTGCCCAGGGTCCCGTGGACCAGCCGGTACCCGGCGGTCTCGGGTCCGGGCTCCTGGCTCTCGTACCCGCACTTGCCCTCGGCCTTGCCCAGGGGCATAACGGTCTCCGGATCGGGTGCGAGCAGCCCCTCGGTCTCCTCGGCCGGGATGCCCGCCTCGCCGCCGATGATGTCCGGCCCCGTGGGCGAGGGCTTCTCGTCGAGATCGAACAGCCGGTCCCAGCGCGACGAGCCGCCTTCTTCCCCCGCCTCCTCCTCGACCAGCCCGGCGCTGGCGCGCAAGGCCTCGATGGGCGAGCGGCCGTCCTTGCCACCGCCCTTGATCGCCGGCACCACCACCAGGACCACCAAAACAGCCAGACCCGCCACTCCCCCTCCTACCGCCCCGATCATCACCCAGCGCCACGGCAAGCGGCGCCTCGGCACGATGGGGGCCGCGTCCTCGGTCTCCTCGAGCAGGATGTCGAGCGTCTCGTCCATCACGACCGCAGCCTCTCGATGAGCTCGCTCAGGATGTTCGCCGTGGCGCCCCAGATGACCGGACCGCCCCACTCGTACGCCCTCACCTCGTGGACCCGGCCGTCCCACTCGATGCGCGTCTGCCGGAACGTCGCCTCGTCCATGAGCGTGTCCAGGCCCACGAAGAAGACATGCTCGATCTCGTCGTCGCTCACCGTGACCTCGGGCCGGCCCTCGATCACCCCCACGAAGGGATGCACCCTGTAGCCGGTGATCGTGTCGTAGGGCCTGAGCCTGCCCTTCACCCCGACCTTCTCCCTTCCCAGGCCTATTTCCTCCATCGTCTCGCGCAAAGCCGTCTCGAGCAAACTCCCGTCCCCCTCCTCCTCGACCCCCCCCGGAAAGGACACCTGCCCCTTGTGGTCCTTGACCTTCATGGTCCTCTGCGTGAACAGCACGCTCACCGACCCGTCCCTCTCTTTGATCACCGGCACGAGCACGCCGGCGGGCACGAGCTCTCCGCCCTTCACTGCCCCCTCCGGCGTCGACAGACCCCGCCCGTCCCAGCCTCCCCACGCGGACCCGTCCGAGTCCACGGCGTCGAGGATGCGTTCGAGCCTCTCCCCGATATCCTCTCCAGGCGCGTTCACGACCGCACGAATGTACCTGAATAAAGTTGACACGTAAAAAGTAGAACTCTAATGTACCCCACGTTTTCTCGGAATGAATGGGGTAGGTTTCGACGTCACTTATAGCATGGAGGCGACTCACATGACCCACCGCAGACTGTTTGCCATCACCCTGACCGCCCTCTTCCTCTCGGGCGGGCTCGCCGGGTGCAGCGGGTGCGACCAGACGACCAAGCGGATCGAGTGCATCGACCCGGTGTCCGGCCAGGTAATCACCATGGCGGACGACATCAACGCCCTCACCCCCGGGATCCAGATCGGGGTCACCTGCACGGTGCGCGGCTTCGACATCGGCGACCGGCTCTCGCTCAACGTCTACGACGAAATCGCGGGCACTGGCCGCGACTACAACCTCCCCTACGACGGCACGGGCACGGTGGAGTTCTCCCCCGTCACCCTCCAGGGAGGCCCTGTTGACAGCCCATCGCGCTACACCTTCATCGCGTCTGGCGACGACGGAGACGTCGAGAGCAACGCCGTGACCGTCGACGTCGTGGCCGAGATCGTGACCTGCCCCGAATTCGACTTCATCGACCCGATAGACGGCGAGGACTGGAACCAGAGCGACGACTCCGTCGGCGACCTCTCGGACGGCTTCCAGCACGACGTCATCATCACCACGGACGCCGGCGACGCCGAGTCCGTCTCCCTCTACCTCAACGACGCCCTCGTGGGCACGGGCACCGTCTCGGGCACCCGCATCGAGTTCGAGGACGTGACCTTCCCCTCCGGCGGCGGCCCGATGGTCCTCCGCATCCAGACCACCGAGCTTTGCTTCGCCGAGGCCACCGTCAACATCGACGACGGCTCCCCTGCCTGCAACATCACGGCCCCCGTGCCCACCGACCCGTCGGGCTGGATCAACGCCACCTTCGACACGTCCACCTCCGCCGGCATGCAGGCCGACGTCGCCGTCGAGTCCGAGGAAGGCGCCACCATCGAGCTCTTCGTGGACATCGCCCTCACCGAGACTCCCACCCTCACGGGCTCGGCAGACTCCTCGGGCGACCTCACCTTCTCGGCCGTCGAGCTGGCCGAGGCCGCCTTCGGTGAGCTGACGCTCCAGGCCCGCTGCCGCGACGCAGCCGGCAACATCGGAGTCTCGTCCATCAACTTCTACGGCGTGGACTCCGTCCTG
>JAFDER010000351.1 GCA_019310245.1 Deltaproteobacteria bacterium | reverse complement strand
GCCTCGTTGTAGCGGCGTCCGCGGCAGTCCTCGCAGGTGACGAACACGTCGGGCAGGAAGTGCATCTCCACGCGGCGGATGCCGCCGCCCTGGCAGGTCTCGCAGCGGCCGCCCGAGGCGCCGCCCTCGGGTCCGAGGTCGATGATGTGGTCGGCGGAGCGGATGACGTCGAGGTTGTGCTCGATGACGACGACGGTGTTGCCGGCGTCGACGAGGCGGGAGAGGACGTCGAGCAGGCGCTCGATGTCCGAGGGGTGCAGGCCCGTGGTGGGCTCGTCGAGGAGATAGAGGGTGCGGCCGGTGTGCTTCTTGGATAGCTCGCGGGAGAGCTTCACGCGCTGGGCCTCGCCGCCGGAGAGCGTGGGGGCGGGCTGGCCGAGGTGGACGTAGTCGAGGCCCACCTCGGAGAGGGTGCGCAGGGTGCGGGCGAGGACGGGGTGGTTCTCGAAGAGGGCGAGGGCGTCGCGCACGGGCGTCTCGAGCACGTCGTGGATGGACAGGCCACGGTAGCGGCCTCGTTGTAGCGGCGTCCGCGGCAGTCCTCGCAGGTGACGAACACGTCGGGCAGGAAGTGCATCTCCACGCGGCGGATGCCGCCGCCCTGGCAGGTCTCGCAGCGGCCGCCCTTGACGTTGAAGGAGAAGCGGCCGGGCTTGTAGCCGCGGGCGCGGGACTCGGGGAGCAGGGAGAAGATGCGGCGCATCTCGTCGAAGGCCTTGGTGTACGTGGCCGGGTTGGAGCGCGGGGTGCGGCCGATGGGGCTCTGGTCGATGCGCACGACCTTGTCGATGCGCGAGAGGCCGGTGATGGACCTGTGCTTGCCGACGCGCAGGTTCGAGGAGTGCAGGTGCCGCATGAGGGCCGGGTAGAGGATGGAGTTGACGAGGCTCGACTTGCCGGCGCCCGAGACGCCGGTGACGGCCGTGAAGATGGAGAGCGGGATCTCCACGTCGATGTCATCGAGGTTGTTCTCGCGGGCCCCGCGGATGGTCAGGTGGCCCTTCGGCTTGCGGCGGACGGCGGGAGGCTCGATGGAGAGCCTGCCGGAGATGTACTTGCCCGTGAGCGTGGAGGAGCGCGCGAGGGCCTTGGGCGTGCCCGTGAAGACGATCTTGCCGCCGAGGCGTCCGGCGCCGGGGCCAAAATCCACAACGTGGTCGGCCGAGCGGATCGTGGACGGATCGTGCTCCACGACGATGACGGTGTTGCCCAGGTCGCGCAGGCGGGTCAGCGTGCGGACCAGCCGCTCCATGTCCCGGGCGTGAAGCCCGATGGAGGGCTCGTCCAGGACGTAGGTCACGCCCGAGAGCTCGGAGCCGACCTGGGAGGCGAGCCGGATGCGCTGGGCCTCGCCGCCGGAGAGCGAGGGGCCCGAGCGGTCGAGGGTGAGGTAGCCCAAACCCACGTCCGAGAGGAAGCTCAGGCGCGCGGAGACCTCTTTTACGACCTCGGTGGCGATGGTCCTGTCCGTGGCCGAGAGCTTCAGGGAGCCGACGTGGCGGAGGGCGTCGTCCACGGAGAGTGCGCAGAGATCCGTGAGGGACATGCCGCTCACGAGCACCGCTCGGGACTCGGGCCTGAGGCGCGTGCCCTCGCAGGTCGAGCAGTGGACCTGGGAGATGTAGCGCCGGTAGTACTCGCGCTGGGCCTCGGACTGTGTCTGCTCGTAGCGCCTCGTCAGGGTGTTGAGCACGCCCTCGAAGCGCATGGCGTACTTGCCCGAGCCGTTCTCGCCCTCCCAGGCGACCTGCACGCGGGTGTCCCCGGCGCCGGTGAGCAGGACGCGGCGGTGCTTCTTCGGGAGCCTTTTCCAGGGCCTGTCGAGGTCGATGCCGAACTCCCCGGCCACGGCGTCGAAGATGTTGCGGCTCCAGGACTCGCCGCGCGTCAGGATCGAGCGGAAGGGATCGATGGCGCCCTCGTTGACCGAGAGGTCCGGGTCCGGGACCACGAGGTCGGGGTCCATCTCGAGGCGCACGCCCAGACCGTTGCACTCGGGGCAGAAGCCCGAGGGCGAGTTGAAGGAGAAGGAGCGGGGCTCGAGCGGCGGGAAGGCGTGCCCGCAGTGCGTGCGCTTCTCCGAGAAGGTCCGCTCCTCGCCGTCGAGGGCGAGGACGACGTCGCCCCCGGACTCGCGCAGGGCAAGCTCGATGGAGTCCGTAATGCGGGAACGCTCCGCGGGCTCGATGCGGATGCGGTCGACCACGATCTCGATGGAGTGCTTGCGGCGCTTGTCGAGCCGCGGGAGCGCCTCGTCGAGGCGGACCACCTCGCCGTCGATGCGCGCGCGGACGAAGCCGCGAGAGACGATCGAGCGCAGGGCGTCCGCGTGCGTGCCCTTGCGGGCCTTGACGAGCGGGGCCAGCACCACGGCACGGGTCCGGCGCGGGAGCGTCATGACCTCGTCCACCACGTGCTGGGCGGACGTGGAGCGCACGGGCTTGTCGCACGCGTGGCAGTGCTGGAGGCCGACGCGGGCGTAGAGCACGCGCAGGTAGTCGTGCACCTCGGTGATGGTGCCCACGGTGGAGCGGGGGTTCGAGGAGGCGGCCTTCTGCTCGATGGCGATGGTGGGTGTGAGGCCGCGGATCTGGTCGTAGCGAGGCTTGTCCATCTGGCCGAGGAACTGGCGGGCGTAGGAGGACAGGGACTCGATGTAGCGGCGCTGGCCCTCGGCATAGATCGTGTCGAAGGCGAGGCTCGACTTGCCGCTGCCGCTCACGCCCGTGAAGACCACGAGGCGGCGGCGGGGGATCACGAGCCGCTCCACCTTGAGGTTGTGCTGGCGGGCGCCGCGGATCGTGATGGCGTCGTTCCTTCGAGCCATGGGTCATAGACGTGTAGCGGGGGGCCGGGACAGCGTCAAGGCTCGTCGAGGACGGCACGCACCTTCTCGGCCAGGGCGGCGGCCGAGAAGGGCTTGGAGATGTACGCGATGCCCTTCTCGAGGAGCCCGTGGTCCACGATGGCGTCGTCGGTGTAGCCGGACATGTACAGGACCCTCAGGCTGGCCAGCTCGGCCGTGAGCCTGTCGGCGAGCTGGCGGCCGCTCATCCCGGGCATGACCACGTCCGTGAGCAGCATCTGGATGTCCGGCCGCGCTTCCCTGACGAGGTCCAGGGCCTCGGGGCCGCTGGCCGCCTCGAGCACCGAATATCCATTGTGCTCGAGGATGCGCACGACGAGACGGCGCACGGTCTCCTCGTCCTCCACGACGAGGACGGTCTCCGTGCCTCCGGGGTCCCCGGCAGGAGCCTGAGAGGGGCGCAGGGGCACGGCGGGACGATCCTCGACGGCGGGAAGGTAGATCTTGAACGTGGTGCCCTGCCCGGGATGGCCGTAGGCCACGATGTGCCCGCCGCTCTGCTTGACGATGCCGTAGACGGTGCTCAGGCCGAGGCCGGTCCCCCTGCCCTTCTCCTTGGTGGTGAAGAAGGGCTCGAACACGCGCGCGCTCGTCTCCGGGTCCATGCCCTCGCCCGTGTCGCTCACGGCGAGCATCACGTACCTGCCCGGGCTCACGGACGCGTGCAGGCTGGCGTACATGTCATCGAGGACGGCCATGCTCGTCTCGATGATGAACTTGCCGCCGTCGGGCATGGCATCGCGGGCGTTCACGGCCAGGTTCATGATCACCTGCTCGATCTGGCCCGGATCCGCATTGATCGCGGCGATGGAGGGATCCAGATCCGTGACGAGATCGATGTCCTCCCCGATGAGCCTGACGAGCAGCTTCTCGGTGCTGGCGACGACGTCGTTGAGGGCGAGGATCTCGGCCCTCATGACCTGCTTGCGGCCGAACGCGAGCAGCTGGCGGGTGAGATCCGCGGCCCTCTGGGAGGCGCCGGCGATCTCGCGGATGTCGGCGCGCAGCGGATGGTCGTCGTCGAGATCGTCGAGGATGAGGTCGCACTGTCCCGTGATGACGCTCAGGATGTTGTTGAAGTCGTGGGCAACGCCACCGGCCAGCCGGCCCACGGCCTCCATCTTCTGGGCCATGATGAGCTGTTCCTCGGTCTCGCGCAGGATGACCTCGGCCTTCTTCTTGTCGCTGATGTCCCTGGCGATGCCGAGCCCCGCGACCGTCCCCGAGCTGAAGACGATGCGCACACCCGTGACCTCCACCCAGATGAACCTGCCGTCGCGAGTCTTGATGCGGTACTCGACGGTCTCCTTGCTCGAGCCGTTGACGAGGACCTGCCGGAGCCCCTCCCAGGCCACCTTCACGTCCCGCTCGTCGAGAAGATCCCCGAACTCGAGCGCCGTGAGCTCGGTCCGGTCGTAGCCCAGCGCCGAGAGCGCCCTGTCGTTGGCGTCGAGGAACCTGCCCCTCTCGTCGTAGAGGAAGATCATCTCGGCGGCGTGGTTGAAGATGGACCGGAACCGCTCCTCGCTGGCGAGCAGGGCCTGCTCCGCCAGCTTGCGCTCGGTAATGTCGCGGGCGATTCCGAGGATCGCGTAGGGCACGCCGTTACGATCGAGGCGCACCGAGCCAACGTCCACCCAGATGGTGCCGGCCGACCTGGTCTTGAGGCGGAACTCCTTCGTCGAGGAGTTGACCCCGTTCTTGAGCACCTCGAGCGCCGCGTCCAGGGCGCGCGGCAAATCGTCCATCTCCAGCAGGTCGGCGAACCCGAGATTCCGGATCTCTTCCTTGTCGTAGCCGAGACTGGCGAGAGCCCTGGGATTGGCGTCGATGAACC
>JAFDER010000350.1 GCA_019310245.1 Deltaproteobacteria bacterium | reverse complement strand
CTCCACGAGCGCGGCGTGGATCTTTCCCACCTCGCCGATCGTCTGGCCGGCGTCGACGATGGCCTCGTCGAGCTGCGGCTCGCCCGCCGTGCGCTCCTCGAGCTTGGAGATGTAGCCCATGTCGCCGCCGTGGTGCTTGTTCTTCGGATCCTCGGTGTACTTGGACACGGAGTCGCGCCACAGGACGCTGTTCTTCTCGTCTGCGAGCAGCTCCTTGAGCAGCGACTCGGCTTGTGACTTGTCGCTCATCTCGATGTGGGCGAGGCGGATCTGCGCCGGCTTGTGGTACTTCTCGGGATGGGCGTCGTAGTAGGCCTTGGCCTCCTCGTCCGTGATGTCCTCGAGCTTGATCTTCTCGAAGATCTGCTCCTGGAGCTCGCGCACGAGCTGCTGCTTGACCGCCTCCTGGATCGCGCTGTCCTCGGCATAGCCGAGGTTCTTGGCCTCGAGCGCCAGCAGCTCGAACTCCACCATCTCCTCGAGCTTCTTCTTGCGCATCTCGGGCGAGTTGTACTTCTGCCTGAGATAGGGGCTGTAGGAGTTGATCGTGTCCTCGAAGTCCTGGACGGTGATCACGACCTCCCCGACCCTCGCCAGGACGGCATCCTTGCCCTTGGGCTGCTCCTTCTGGGCCGGCTGCTTGCATCCCGACGCCAGGAAGAGCGCGATAAGTCCGAGGGCTGCGTGCTTGTGCATCATTGCGACTCCCGTTGTCTATCCAACGTGGATATATCTAAAAAGTCCTTCGATTTCAACCAGCTGAGGTCCAGTTACATTCCCGCCGCATCCGTCATGTCGATGATCGAGGCGAGGAACGTCCTCGCCCCCTCGAGCGTGTCCACCGGCCCGTCCTCGTGGCGGTGCACGATCTTCATCTCCGGGCTCAGGCGGGTCCGCCCGTCGCTGGCCTCCACCAGAGCGAGCAGCCTCGCCGGCTCCACGGGTGAGGAGGGCGAGAGGTGGACCCGGGTCAGCCGCGAGGAGGCCTCCAGGCCGTGGGCGCGCAGCCTCCTGACCATGACCTTGATCTCCATGATCTTTCCGAGCGTCGTGACCTCGGCTGGAAGCGGTCCGAACCTGTCGCGGATCTCCATGATGGTCTCCTGCACCTGCGCCTCGCTTGTTGCCGAGGCCATCTTCTTGTAGAGGGACAGCCGGAGCCCGGGATCGTCCACGAACGTGTCGGGGATGTACCCCGGCACGTCGAAGCTCAGCTCGGGCTCGGGCTCGCCGGCGGGTTCCTGACCCCGGAGCCTCTCCACCGCCTGGCGGAGCATCTCGCAGTACAGGTCGAAGCCGACGGCGCGCACGTGGCCGGACTGCTCCGCGCCCAGCAGGTCCCCGGCCCCCCGGATCTCCATGTCCATGGTGGCCACGTGGAACCCCGAACCCAGGTTGGTGAAGCGCACGAGGGTGTCGATGCGTTCCGCCGCCTCCTTCGTCATCTTGCCGGCCGGCGGGACGATGAGGTAGGCGTGTGCTTGCTCCGAGGAGCGTCCCACGCGGCCCCGGATCTGGTAGAGCTGGGCCAGCCCGAAGGTGTGCGCATCGTCGATGAGCACGGTGTTCGTGTTGGGGATGTCCAGGCCCGACTCGATGATGGACGTGCAGACCAGCACGTCCAGGCGTCCCGAGACGAACTGGAGCATGATCTTCTCGAGAGGCCCCTCCGCCATCTGTCCGTGGGCCACGGCCATGCGCGCCTCGGGGACCAGGTGCGCCAGCCTCTCGGCGATCTTGTCGATGGACTGGACGCGGTTGTGCACGAAGAACACCTGGCCGCCTCGCGATAGCTCGCGGACGATCGCCTCGCGAAGGACGGTGTCGCTCCGCCGCACCACGTGCGTCGCCACGGCGAGCCTCTCCTCGGGCGCCGTCGAGATGATGCTCAGGTCGATGATGTCGCCGATGGACATCTGCAGGGTGCGCGGGATGGGCGTTGCGGTCATGTGGAGCACGTCGGTGCCCGGTGAGAGGAACTTGATCCTCTCCTTCTGCGCCACGCCGAAGCGGTGCTCCTCGTCGATGATGAGAAGCCCCAGGTCCGCGAAGTGCACGTCCTTGCTCAGGAGCCTGTGCGTGCCGATCACGATGTCCACGTTTCCGGTCTTCAGCCCGCCGATGACCTGTCGCCGGTCCTGGGCCGTCTGGAAGCGGCTCAGCCCCTCCACCATGAGCGGCGTGCCGGCGAGCCGCTGGCGGAACGTGCTCATGTGCTGCTGGGCGAGGATCGTGGTCGGCACGAGCACCGCGACCTGCCTGCCGGCCATGGCCACGCGGTAGGCGGCCCGCATGGCCACCTCGGTCTTTCCGAACCCCACGTCGCCGCACACGAGCCTGTCCATCGGTGTCTCGTGCTCGAGGTCCTCCATGACCTCCTCGATGGCGCGGGACTGGTCTGCGGTTTCCTCGTAGGGGAAGAGCGCCTCGAACTCCCTGTAGTCCCTGTCCCTTGGATGGACCGCGCGGCCGGGGACGGCGCGCCGGGTCGCGTACAGACCCAGCAGCCGGTCCGCCATGTCGGCCACGGCCCTGTTCGTCTTCTCCTTGACCTTCGCGAAGCTCTCCCCGCCGAGCTTGTCGAGCCTCGAGGGCGTCCCGCCGAGGAACTTCTGGACCTGGTCGAGGTTGTAGACCGGGACGTAGAGCACGTCGCCGTCGCGGTAGAGGATCTTGATGAGCTCCAGCATCAGGCTGTCGTGCTGCCTGTGCACCAGCCCCTCGAAGCGGCCGACCCCGTGCACCTTGTGCACCACGTGGTCGCCGGGCTCGAGGGTCCTGAGGTCATCCGCCGCCTTTGCCGGTGCGCGGCGCACCCGCCTCCTGCGGATGCGCGGACCGAAGATCTCCTGCTCCGAGATGATGACCTCGGCGCGGTCCCTCATGCGGTAGCCCCGCGTGAGCGGTCCGCGCGAGACAAAGAGCGGGGATCCGGCCTCGCTCGATGGCTCGAGCCGGTAGCCTTTCAGAAGATCGGCGAGCCTCTCGACGCCTCCCTGCGTGCCGGCCGTGACGGTGACGCGCTCGCCCTGCTCGATCCACCGGGCAAGCTGTGCCGCGAGAGGCTTGAGCGATCCCACGCGCGCCGTACCGTCTCCCGACCTGACGGACAGCGAGAGCGGCTTGTGATCCTCTGCGTCCAGATCCACGGTCTCGGCATGCCTGGCGTCGTCCCGGGCGGTGCCCGGAGCAAGGACGTGCAGCGCCGCCGAGCTCTCGATCGCGCGCTCGAGCTGCCCGGGATCGAGGGAGAACGCGTCGGGCGGATAGGCCGGCTCCCCCGACCGGCGGAGCGTCGAGAAGTCGGCCTCGAGCGCACGCCGCGCCCTCGAGGCAGTGCTCTTGACCTCGTCCGGATTCTCCAGGAACAGGGCTGCGTCCTCGAGCACCTCGAGCAGCGAGGGCATCTTTTCGTGGAACGCGGGGAAGAAGCGCCTCATCCCGAACATGGTGCGCGGCGACTTGATCTCCTCCGCGATGGCGCGCGCCCGGCGCGTGGGAACGTCCTGGGAGTCGCACAGCTCGAGGACGCGCTCCGCCGCGGCCTCGCGCGACTGCGCGTCGGCAGGGACCTCGAGGGCCGGGTGGAGGAACACCTCGTCCAGGGTCTCGGTCGTGCGCTGCGTGACCGGGTCGAAAAGCCTCATGCGCTCCACCTGGTCCCACAGGAGCTCGATGCGCACCGGCGCGGGCAGGCCGGGCGGGTAGACGTCCAGGATCTCCCCCCTCACCGCGAACGTCCCGGGCGCCTCCACCACGGGCAGACGGTGGTAGCCCGACCTGACGAGCAGGGCCACGAGAGGCTCGCGCTCCACCTGCATTCCGGTGCGCAGCATGTCGGAGCTTTCCGTGATCGTGTCGAGAGGCGGGATCCTCGTTCCGAGCGAGCGGGCGGGGATGACGAGGTACGCCCACGGGAAGTCGAGCGCCAGACGGAAGAGCACGGTCATGCGCGCCTGCTGCCTTCCCCTGTCGGGGATGACGTCGCTCATGGGCGAGTGCAGCGCCGGAGGCAGGTAGAGCACTCTTTGCTCGCTCTCGGGCCTGTCGAGCACGTCCTCCCGCGGCTCCTCGCCGCGCTCGAGAGCATCGAGGTGCACGATGTCCGCGAAGGCCTGGCGCGCGCTCTTCACGTCGGGCGCCACCCACACGACGCGCCGGCCCAGCCGTGCGTGCACCTCGACGGCCGCGCGCA
>JAFDER010000056.1 GCA_019310245.1 Deltaproteobacteria bacterium | reverse complement strand
GGTCCCCAGGACTCGACGAGCGTTCCCTGGGCGATCGCGCCACCGGGCACAAGGCACAGGGCCAGCGCGAACGCGAGTATCGGTGCTCTTGTGAGGTTCATCATGCCCACACAGTCAAGCACAACCCATGCCAGCGATCCACGCCATTCGTGTGGGTTGTTTCCATCCTCTCAACGTGGTTTCCCTTAAATGATGAGGGCCGGGGCCCCCGGGGCCGGCGCCGTGGCAAGGCTATGACAGGGAAGTCCGGAGGCCACACCGCGGCTCCGTCCACGGACAGGAAGGGAAAGCCGTAACCACCTTGTTTCACTTGTGATAACCGGCACCAGGGGAGTGCCTCCTGGACATGGCCCGCGGTTTGCGTACCCTGTGGGGGCTGTAAGGAGGGCACCATGCACACCAACCGGTCAAACACTTCACAGCAGATTCAAACGCTCGCCACCTGCCTGGCGGTGCTTCTCGCCGCTAGCTGCGCCGATAGCTCCAGGGGCACCCTGGACGTCGCGCCTCCCAACGAGACGCCTGCCGAGGAGCGGGTGATCGAGGAGTCGGATCTTTACAAGCTCGTGGGCGACTGGCTCTACGTGCAGAATCCCACCTCGGGCCTGAACATCATCAGCGTCGCGAACCCGGACGACCCGTTCGTCCAGGAACAGCTGCCCGACGTGAGGGGCGAGGCCGGCGAGCTGTACGTGCGTGACGACCGCGTCTACGTCCTGTTCAGGGGCACGGTGGGCCGCTGCACACTGCCCCCCGAGATGGAGGCCACGTGGGCCGAGGCGCCCGAGCGCTCGGAGGTCGTGATCGCGACCGGCGCTCCGCTGGACGCCAAGGTGGCCGGCCGCTACTGCCTGCCGGGCGACCTCGTGGCGAGCCGCATCGTGGGCGACATCCTCTACATGGTCACCACGTCGGAGAACTACACGTCGTATCCCTACACCTCCAAGACCTGGCTCATCTCCCTCAACGTCTCCGATCCCCAGGAGCTCGGCATGGTGGACTTCCGCTTCCTCACAGGCGACTCCCGTGAGATCCACGTCACGCAGGATGCCATCTTCCTGACGCAGGCCATGGGCGGCAACACGCTCGTGCAGTACATCGACATCTCCGACCCCGAGGGAGTGATGATAGAGCGCGGCGACCTCATGGTCTCGGGCGATCCCGCGGGCCGCTTCCACATGGACGCCTTCGAGGACACCTTCCGCATCGTGACCTTCTCCGGCGTGTGGTCCGGAGGCACGAACCTGCACGTCATCGACATCTCCGACCCCGACTACCTCTGGCTCATGAGCTCGTACACCGGCCTCGCACCGGGCGAGGAGCTGTGGGCCACGCGCTTCGTGGAGGAGAAGGCCTACATCGTGACCTACCTCCGGGACGACCCCATGCCGCGCGACCCGCTGTGGGTCATCGACCTCTCGGACCCCTACACGCCGCTGCTCCTGGGCGAGCTCGAGATCCCCGGATGGTCCAACTTCCTCTACCCGCGCGGCGACCAGATCGTGGCAGTGGGCCGCGGCGACCGGGGCGCCCGCGTGGCCGTCTCGCTCTTCGACGTCTCGGACCCCACGAGCCCCGCCGAGCTGCGCAGGCTCGAGTTCGGCAGCGAGGACGCCACGAGCGAGGCGAACCTCGACTTCCGCGGCGTGCGGATCATCGAGGACGAGACCTTCGGCCACATCCCGCTCATCACGGTGCCCTACACGAACAACGACTGGAACGGCTCCACGTGCACTCCCGAGCACCATCTCCAGCTCATCGACCTCGAGGACCGGAACCTGAAGATGCGCGGCGAATGGACGCCGTCGGAGAGCCAGCAGGGCCTCATCCGCCGCACCGTGCCCATCGGCGGGAACGTCTACATCGTCTCCGACCGCGTGGTCGCGGCCATCGACGTCTCGAACCGCGACAACCCGTGGCCGCGCGTCTCGCTCACGGTCGCCGGAGCGGGCTTCGAGGACGTGTGCACCTCGAACGACTTCACCATCCCCCCCGACATGGACGACAACGTCTTCTCGTTCTTCCCCCTCGGGTGCAACATGTCCGGCCCAGTCCCCATCCAGAACAGCCCCCTGCCCTGGCTCCTCGGCGCCCTGCTCTTGCTCTTCGTCCTGCGCCTGCGCCGCGCCCGCTAGACCTGCAACTCCGTCCCTTCACTGACAAATCAGCAACGAGCGCACACCTTCACGCTTCATTCTCTCCCGTCCGTCAAACCGGGGTATAGTGGAGGCCATGAAGAGCACCGCCGCCCTGAGCATCGCCCTGCTCATCGCCTCCCTGTCCTCCCCCGCGCTCGCCCAGGACGAGCCTCCCCCGGAGACAGCCTCCACCGGGGAGACGCAGGAGAGCGAGGATGAGTGCGTCTGCAAGGAGACGTACGCGGACGTGCTCGAGGGCGGGAGCGCGAGGTTGACGGCGTGGCCCATCGTGAGCGCCGCCGCGGCCGCCGGAACGGCCCTCAGCCTCGGCTTCATGATCGGCTCCCTCAAGAAGGAGATCCGGAGCGACGATGGGCTCGACAGCATCGAGATGGAGAGCACGCTCATGCTGATGGTCCCGGCCATGCTCAGCGCCGGCGTGCTGGCAACGGGCCTGGCGCTGACCTCGATCGGGTACGGGATGAAGTACGAGGCGCTGAGGCTGCACAAGAGGACCGGCATGCCGCTCGAGCAGTTCTGCTATCCGGCCTGGAGGGCGCAGCACGAGTTCGGGCGCAGGCACGCCATCATCGGAACGATCTTCCTCTCCGCGGGCACGGAGATGCTCATCGTGGGACTGGCATCGGACATCAACTCGCGCCTCAACCCGGACCCGCAGTTCTCGTCCTGGGCCATCGGCATCATCCACGCGCTCTTCGGCGTGCTGACCATGACCGTGGGCATCGCCCTCATCTACAAGGGGCGCAAGATCATGAGGTCCGCCCTCGAGATGAAGGACGAGGACGAGGCCTCGCGCGTCTCGTTCACCTTCACGCCTTCCGGCTTCGTCCTCGTCTGGTGATCCCGGAACATTAGATCAGAAAACGAGCAGTGTAGATTTCTTTACACTCCCCGTCTCCAGACTGACACAGATGTCCCGCATCGACGGGTGCGCACCCTCGTAGCGTCCAGTTTCCGTCTGGAATCCCGCCAAAACGGGCAAGAGGTCGCCTGGCACGGTCATTGCTCTATATGTCTGGCATGGCATCCTCGACCTGCACTGTTCTCTACCCCGCGCGACCCTCCCGGACGCCCGCGCGACCCCTGCGTCTCGTGGACGCACTCCAGGCCGACGCCAGGCCCCTGCACACGTACGAGTCGACGTTCAAGGCGAGGAGGCCATACCGGATCCGGGGCTCCTTGATCCGGACCCTCTACCGATCCGTTTCCGGACTCAACCAACCTGCACCCGTCACTCCCCGGCTCCCCCTGAGACTCGTCCCGTTCTCCCCGGACATGTTCTAGGAATCCCCACTCCCTGCCCGGTCCTGGTTGCCACATTGTCCACGGGACGGGTCCGTCTCGTCATGACCGGCATCACGCCCCGCACCTGGCACGCCTAACTCCGCGAAATCCCGTCCCGCCACACGCTGGCACGGCACGTGAAGTATCCCGTCCCATGGATGGCACAGGCCATCGAGAGAAAGGAAGAGACGGAACATGGAGATCGCAAGAACACTCGACACGCTCATCGACATCCAGGAAGACCGGCTCCTGACGAACACTTCCGTCGAGGCCGTCCTGCGCATCACGGTCGACAGGAAGGACGGCATCTTCCGCGCCAAGCTCGCGCTCAGCGACGGTTCGAGGAGATGTACAGCCGCGGCTGACGGCGCCTACGCCGCGCTCGCCGTCAACTCCGCGGCCACCAAGCTCCAGCGGCGCCTCGTGCGCCGCAGGTAGAACTCCGGCTCCAGGGCGGACGCGGCGCATCCCTCCCTCCCCGTGCCTCCTTGCAAGCCCGCGTCCGCCCGGCCGGAGCTTTTCTTCCAGCCAGCAAGCTGTTCAAGAACTCGGTTCTCTCCTCCCCATCCTGATTCTTCGCCACGAGGCCGGACTTTTGCTAGAGTGCGGGGCGGAGCGATGCGCGCGCGTCAATTGCCATATCTCGCGTCCCTGGCGGGCGCGATCCTGCTCGCCGCCTGCGGGCCCGAGCCGACGTCCGTGCAAGCGCCGCCCCCGGCTCCCCCGCCGCCCGCTCCCGTGAAGCCGGCGCCGCCCAAATCGGATTCGGACATCGCTGCGGCCATCGAGGGCCTGAAATACCCGGACGCGATGGTGCGCAAGGATGCATCGCTCATCCTGATCGCGAAGGGCGAGGCGGCCGTCGAGCCGCTGATCAAGGCTCTCTTCGGTACCGCGATCGAAACCGTGAAGGTCGAGATCATCACGATCCTCGGCAGGATCGGCGACCCCGGCGCCATCAGCCATCTCGCGACGGCGCTGGGAGACGAGAACGAGAGCGTGGGCATCGCGGCGTCCGGGGCCCTCGAGGAGTTCGGGACGTCGACCGTGGAGACCGTCATCAAGGTGCTCGAGCACGGCACGCCCCAGGGCCGGACGCAGGCCGCGGCCCTTCTGGGCAAGTTCGAGGACCCCCGTGCCATCCAGCCTCTCATCGACGCCATGTGGCACACGGACAAGGCCGCGGAGGTGATCCACGTCTTCGGCAAGGCGGCCCAGCCCGGGCTGCTCGTGGCGCTCGAGAAGGGCGACGTGAAGAGCAAGGCGGGAGCCGCGGCGGCCCTGGGCAAGATCAACGTCCAGGCGGCCATCGGCCCGCTCATCGGCGCTCTGAACGAGTGGGATCCCGGCGTGCAGAAGGCCGCGGCCAAGGCGCTCGGCGATCTCGGAGCGTCCAAGGCCGTGACGAGGCTCGAGGAGCTCCTCGACCACCACGACCCGCTCGTCAGGGCCGCGGTCGTGGAGGCGATCGGCAAGATCGGCGGCGCCGTCGACCCCCAGCCCATCATCGACCTGCTCAAGGACGACCACCAGCACGTCCAGCAGAACGCGATCTTCGCGCTCGGCGAGCTGGGGATCCCCGCCGCGGTCGACCAGCTCGTCGCCCTGCTCGCAGAGGACGACAAGTGGGTGCCCTACCTCGCCTCCGAGGCGCTCGCGAAGATCGGCGACCCTGCCGTCGATGCGCTGGCCGAAGTCACCCTGAGCGGCAATCCCCAGGTGAAGAGCCTTGCCGCGGCCTCTCTCGGCAATATCGGCGGCAAGGACTCCGCCAGGGCGCTCGTGGCCCTGCTCTCCGACGAGGACGTCTCGGCAGACGCCGTGACCGCGCTCATCGAGGTGGGCCCCCCGG
The DNA here is from genome assembly GCA_019310245.1 of Deltaproteobacteria bacterium. Lineage (GTDB taxonomy): Bacteria > Myxococcota_A > Polyangia > DRWM01 > DRWM01 > JAFDER01. The sequence continues at coordinate 8,011 of JAFDER010000056.1, read as the reverse complement.
CCGTCAAGCCGCTCGTCAAGGCGCTCTCCAGCAAGAAGGCCGGCGTGCCTCACGCCGCGGTGGAGGCCCTGCGCGGCATCACGGGCGAGGACCTCGGGAACAATCCCAAGGCCTGGAAGAACCTCGAGTACTAGACACGATCCGCTGCCCTGAGCCCCACCGCTGCCCTGTGCCCGTCGAAGGGCAGCGCCGCACCGCTTGCATGAGCGGACAGGTGTGCGGGGCACTCAGCCACCCGGAGGAATTTCAGGGTGGCTCCGACCCCGCACCCCACCCGCTCCAGATGATGCTCGTGGTTTATTCCGCTACCCTCTCCTCCGTTACACCGAGCTTGTCGAGGGGTCCGAGCCGCTGCTCTGAGCTTGCCCTGAGCCTGTCGAAGGGTCAGTCCTGCGGTTCAGATCAGAGGCGCCAGCGGGCGGCGCGGGCGTGGGCCGAGAGGCCCTCGAGGTCGGCGAGTCGCTCTGCGTCGCGCACGAGAGGGGCGGCGGCCGTGGGGTTGTCGATCGACAGCCACGTGCGCACGCGCAGGAAGTCGAGGACCGAGAGGCCGCCGGTGTGGCGCGCAGTGCCTCCCGTGGGGAGCGTGTGGTTCGGGCCTGCACCGTAGTCTCCCAGCACCTCGGCCGCGCCGGGGCCGATGAACAGGCCGCCGTAGTGGTTGAAGCGCCAGGCCTCCGTGTCTGCCTCTTCGATGTGCAGCTCGAGGTGCTCGGGTGCGAGCCGGTCGCAGACGCGGCGGGCCGTGTCCAGGTCGGGGACGAGCACTGCGTAGCCGTTCCCGAGCGCGGCCGTGGCAGTGCCGGCCGTGGACAGGTCGGCGAGCTGCGCCTCGAGCTCCTCGTTGACGTCGCGGATGAGCTCCCCGTTCGTGGTGACGAGCACGGGCAGGGCGTCGGGGTCGTGCTCGGCCTGGGCGAGCAGGTCGGCGGCCACGATGGCGGGCTCGGCGGAGCCGTCGGCGCACACGACGAGCTCCGAGGGCCCGGCGAGCATGTCGATGGCCACGCGGCCCGAGACGATCTGCTTGGCCGCGGTCACGAACCTGTTGCCCGGGCCCACCACGGCGTCGCAGGGCTGGATGTCGTGCGTGCCGAAGGCGAGGCCCGCGATGGCCTGTGCGCCGCCCGCGGCGAGGAGCCCCTGCGCGCCGGAGACGGCGGCCGCGGCGAGCGTGATCGGCGCCGGCCTCGGTGAGGCGACCCACACCTCCTCGACGCCGGCCGCACGTGCCGTGACGGCGGTCATGAGGACGGACGAGGGCAGCGGGAAGCGGCCTCCGGGAGCGTAGCAGCCCGCCCGGTCCACGGGCGTGATGACGTGGCCCGCCCGCCCTCCGGGCACTTCGATCTGCACGGGCCCGAGACTCAGCCTCTGCGCCTCCGCAAAGGAGCGGATCCTCTCGGCCGTGCGCACGAGCAGGTCGCGGTCGTCCTTGTCGATGTCCGCCAGCGCCTCCTCGAGCTTCGCGCGCGGGATGACGAGAGGCGCACCGGGCTCGATGTCGCCCAGCCGCTCGGCGTGCTCGCGAAGTGCGGCATCGCCGCGCTCTCGCACGTCGTCCACGATCTCGAACGCCGTCCTGTAAGCGTCGGCGTCCACCGGGTCGCGGCGCAGCTCCGGCACCTCGTCCGGGGCGATGGTCTTGAGAAGATCGGTCACGGCTCACCCCCTTTCCGGTTTGGCGTCCCCCGGTCGCCGGGTCAGCCCGAGCGAGCGGCGGTCGAGCTCCGCCTCCACGTCCTCGAGCCTCACGCCGGCGCGCGCCATGGCCGTCATCGTGAAGTAGACGACGTCCGCGGCCTCGTGCGCAACCCCCTCCGGCCCGGCCTCGGCGAGCTCGGCCGCCTCCTCGAGCAGCTTCGAGCGCAGAAGGTCGGGCTCGTCGAGCAGCCTCCTCGTGTACGAGCCCCCGGGTGCGGCGGCGAGGCGCTCGTGCAGGACCCGCTCGAGCCGGGACAGGCCGCGGTCCTCTCCCCAGCACGTCCAGGTGTCCGTGTGGCAGAAGCCCGGACCGTTCTGCCTCACCGTGAAGCGCAGGGCGTCGCGGTCGCAGTCCAGATCGACGCGCAGCAGGTCCTGCGTCGCGCCTGACGTCTCGCCCTTGATCCAGAGCCCGCGCGTGCGGGAGCGGTAGGCGCCGCGGCGCGTGCGCACGGCCTCCCTGACGCTCCCGGCGTCCGAGTACGCGAGGCCGAGCGCGCGGCCCTGCTCGTCCACGACGACGGTGGGCCACAGCCCGTCCGGCCTGTCGGAGCGTGCGGGCGCGAGGAACGCGTCCACGAGGTCGAGCTTGCCCGAGTAGATCGCCATGCCGACCTGGGCGTCGGCGCCAAGCCCGTCGAGCGCGGCGATCTCGTCGGTCGTGGTCACGCCGCCGGCGGCCGTGACGCGCACGGAGCCCGCGGCATCGACGATGCGGGCCACCTCGTCGAGGTCGATGCCCTCCATGCGGCCCTCGCGCTCCACGAACGTGACGAGGAAGCCGCCCACGAGGTCCTTGAGCTCGGCGACGCGCTCGATGACGCCACGGCCCGTCCCCTTCCGCCAGCCCTCCACGACCACCTCGCCGTGCCTCGCGTCCAGGGCGGCGATCACCCGCTCGGGCGGGAGACGCGACAGGACCTCGGGCGCGGCGGCCGTGCCGATGATGACCTTCCGGGCACCGTCGTCGAGCCAGCGGACGGCGGAGTCCACGTCCCGGATGCCGCCGCCCACGCGGCAGGGGAAACGCCTGACGAGATCGCGGATGATGCCCTCGTTCGAGCCGCGCCCGAGGGCGGCGTCCAGGTCGATGACCGCGATCTCCCCGACGAGAGAGAAGCGCTCCGCGATCGGGACAGGATCCCCGGCCTCGATGGCCTTCTTCTTGCCGCCGACGAGCTGGACGGCCTGTCCGTCCATGATGTCGATGGATGGGACGATCATGTGCGCACCTCCACGCCGCTATCGGCCATGATCCTCTTCAGGTCGGCGACCGTGGTCTCGCCGTAGTGGAAGATCGAGGCGGCGAGCACGGCGTCGGCGCCGGCTCGCACGGCCTCGACCATGTGGCCGGCGCTGGCGGCGCCGCCGGACGCGATGACCGGCACCTCGACCTCGGTCGAGATCGCGCGGATGAGGTCGAGGTCGTAGCCCGACTTCGTGCCGTCTCGGTCCCACGAGGTGAGCAGGATCTCGCCCGCCCCGCGCGAGGCCGCCTCCCGCGCCCACGCGACGGCGTCGAGGCCCGTGCGCTCGCGGCCCGAGAGCGCGACCACCTCCCAGCCTCCGTCCTGCCGCGCCGCGGCGTCGATCGCGATGACCGTGCACTGGCACCCGAAGCGCGCCGCCATCTCCTCGAGGAGCGCGGGCCGCCTGACCGCTGCGGTGTTCACGCCCACCTTGTCGGCCCCGGCATCGAGGAGCGCGCCCGCGTGCTCCTCGGTGCTCACGCCGCCGCCCACGGTCAGCGGCAGGGCGAGCCTCTCGCGCACCGCGCGCACGGTCTCGAGCGCGGTGCCCCGGCCCTCGGGCGTGGCGGAGACGTCGAGGAGCGTGATCTCGTCCGCGCCCTGCCTCTCGTACTCTGCCGCGAGGTCGGGCGGCGATCCCGCGTCGCGAAGCCCCTTGAACTTCACTCCCTTGACGACCCTGCCGCCGCGAACGTCCAGGCAGGGGATGATCCTCACCGTCAGCATGGCGCCTCCCCTCCCGCCTCGAGCCATCTGCCGATGAGATCGAGCCCCCACGCGCCCGAAAGCTCCGGGTGGAACTGGCAGGCGAGCACGCTGCCCCTCTCCATCGCGGCGACGAACCGGCCGCCGTGGTCCGACGTGGCGGCGCACCATCCCTCGGGCGCGGCGTCGAGCTTGTAGGAGTTGGCGAAGTAGGCATGCCCGTCGCGAAGCAGCCTGCACCCCTCCCCGGCCTCGACGCGGTTCCAGCCGAGCTGCGGCACGCGCACCCCGCCCGAGAACCGGGTCGCCGTGCCGGGAACGACTCCGAGCGCCTCCACGCCCGGGCTCTCCTCGCTGCCCCCGGCCAGGAGCTGGAGCCCCAGGCACACGCACAGCGTCGGCCGTCCGGCCGAGAGCCTCCGCCTGAGCGGGTCCGCGAGCCCGGCCCCGTCGATGCGCTCCATGGCCGCGGACACGGTGCCCACGCCGGGCAGCACGGCCATCCGGGCCGCCTGCACGTCGAGAGGGTCCGAGGACACGCGCGGCGCGGCGCCCGCGCGTCTCAGGCCCGCGAGCACGGAGGCGATGTTCGCCGTGCCGGTCCTGATGACCACGACCTCCATCACAGGACCCCCTTCGTGCTCGGCACGCCGGCCGAGCCGTCCCTCGCAACGGCCTGCCGGAGCGCCAGGGCCAGCGCCTTGTACGCGGCCTCGGCCCTGTGGTGGTCGTTCTCGCCGCACAGCACGTCCACGTGCACCGTGGCGCGCATGGCCGTGGCGAGCGACCGGATCACGTGGGGCACGTTCTCCATGTTCAGCCCGCCGACGTCCTCGCGCGAGAGCCCGAGGTCCACGCAGGAGTGTGGCCGGCCGGAGAGATCCACCACGGCGCGGGCGAGCGCCTCGTCGAGCGGGGCGTACGCCGACCCGAACCTCATGATGGAGCTGCGGTCGCCGAGAGCCTCGTCGATGGCCTTGCCCAGGACGAGGGCCGAGTCCTCGGCCGTGTGGTGGTCGTCCACCTCCAGGTCGCCCCTGCACGAGAGCGCGACGTCGAGCCGCGCGTGCTTGACGAGCGCGGACAGCAGGTGATCGAGAAATCCGATGCCCGTGTCGATGTCCGCATCCCCGCGCCCGTCCAGGTCCACCACGACATTGATCCTCGTCTCCCTCGTCTCCCTCACGATCTCTGCCTTCCTGCTCATGACGTCACCTCCCTGTCTGCAATGATCTCGGACAGCGCCCGGACGAGCCTCTCGAAGCTCTCCCCGTCACCCGGCAGCGTGATGCGCAGCCTGCCCTCCAGGTCCGGCCTGCCGGGGAAGATGCGCACCGCGATGCCGCGCTTCGCAAGGCCCGTGCGCACGGCCTCGGCGTCCTCGAAGCGCGCGAGCACGAAGTTCGCCTGCGAGGGCAGGACGCGCGCGCCCAGCGCGGCGAGCCTTTCCGAGATCATCCGCCTCTCCTCACGAATCCTCCCGGCAAAGCGCGCCACGTCGTCACGACCCGTGCGCAGCCTCACGGACGCGAGCCTGAGGGACGGTCCGCTCACGGCGTACGGGTGGCCCGCCGCCCGGAGCCAGCAGATCACCTCGGCCGGCCCCGCCGCCCATCCCACGCGCAGTCCGGCCAGGCCCCAGGCCTTGGACAGCGAGCGCACGACGAGCGCGTTGGGCAGCGTCAGCACGAACGACGTGAGATCCTCGTCCGCGAACTCGACGTACGCGAGGTCGACGAGGAGCAGGGACGACGGGGCGCCGCGCGAGATCCTGGCCAGCTCGTCCCTCGTGGCGGTGAGGCCCGAGGGGCTGTTCGGCGTGACCGCGACGACGAGCGCGGTCGCGTCCGTGACGGCCGCGAGCACCGCGTTCGCGGGATACGCTCCCTCGGGCCACGGCACGGTCTTGACGCGGCAGCCCGTGAGCGCCGCGTAGCGCTCGAACATCTCGAACGTGGGCACGGGCAGGATCATCTCGCGCCCCGGTGCTAGCATGGCGCGCACCGCACGCTCGATGGCGTCGTCCCCGCCCGCCGTGACGATCACGCGGGAGGGATCGATGCCGATCGACCCGGCGATCTCGGACTCGAGGGGAGCGGTGCTGGGGTAGGAGCGCACGATCTCCGGCCCGGCCTCGAGCACCTCCTCGAGCAGGTCGGCCGGAGGCGCCTGGCCCTCGTTGCCGTCCAGCTTCAGGTCGATGGGGTACGGCGGCGTCGGAGGGCTGTACGCGGTCACGCCAGCGAGCAACGGCGAGGGCTTCAGCATGGTCGTCTCCATCACACACCTCACGGCACGATCTGCACGAGCCTGGTGACCACCACGTCGGTGCCTCCGCACCGCTTGATCTCCGGGATCACCTCGGGCAGCTGGTCGCGCGGCACGGCCGCCTTGACGGCGTATCCGCCGCCGCCGTACAGAGGCGACATCGTGGGCTCGCGCATGCAGGGCAGGACCTCGATCACGGCCTCGAGCCGGTCGCCCGGCACGTTGACCTCAACCATGACGCGCTGGCGCGCCTCGAGCACGGACCCGAGCAGCATGACGATCTTGTCGAGGAGCCTCTTCTTGCCGGGATCCTCGAGGGCGCCGGGGCTGGCATACAGCCTCGTGGACGAGGCCATGATCTCGTCGACCACCACGAGCTTGTTCGCGCGCAGCGTGCTGCCCGTGGCCACGAGGTCCACGATGAGGTCCGCGTCCTCGGGCGGGAAGACCTCGGTCGCCCCGTAGGAACGCACGGTGGAGGCGTCGATCCCGGCCCGCTCGATCCACCGCCCCGTCAGCGTCTCGTACTCCGAGGCCACGACGAGGCGCCTGCGTGGAAGCTTCCCGGAAGCGAGCAGGTCCTCCGGCGCTGCGGCCACCATGCGCACCGGATCGAGCCCCGTGTCCAGGATCTCGACGAGGTCCGCACCCAGCTCGGCCACCCAGTCCGCACCGGCGAACCCGGCATCGCGCGAGCCGTGTCCCAGCATCTTGACGATGTTCTGCGGCTTGAGGACCTTGACCTCGAGCCCCGCGAGCGACACGCTCGGCCTGTAGCCCCTGTCCTGCACGCGCACATCGATGCCCGCATCGGTCAGGAGCCCGAGCACGCCCGCCTGCATCCGCCCCTTGGGGAGCGCCAACCTGAGGATGTTTCCGTTGCCGTTCATCTCCAACCTCCCTGGCTTCATCGGCCCGGACGGCGATGGCGGCACGTCTCCAGCACCGCCGGCCCGGGCCGGCGTCTGGTTTCTCGTCTCTTGCTCTCTAGAGTGCGGACGACACCACCAGCCGGCCCCTGGCGTGGCCATGGTGATGGTGCTGGTGGGTCCACGTGGTCATGATGCGTTGTTCATACTGCGAGGGCTCCGTGGTGTCAAGCCGGGGCACGGCTGCCGTCAGGACCCGTGCGGGAGCGATCCTGGCGCCGAAAAGACAAACCGGGGAAGACGCGCGGCACGCGACCCTGGTCCCGGCCTCGCTCGCGCCGGGCTACTCTCCCTCGCCGCCCTGATCGCGGTACGCCTTGAGCTTGCGATGCAGCGTCTGGAGCCCGATCTCGAGCACCTTGGCCGCGCGCGTCTTGTTCCTGCCAACGGCCTCGTAGACGCGAAGGATGTGCCGCTTCTCGATCTCGACGAGAGGCTCGAGCCTGCCGGCACGTTTCTCGGTGCCATGCCATGAGCTGTCGACCGGCACGGCGGACGTTCTGCCGGACAGCCTGATATGCTCCGGCGCGATCCGACCCTTCTCGGCAAGGTTGGACGCGGCCTCGAGCACTCCCTTGAGCTCACGCACGTTGCCAGGCCAGTCGTGCCCGCAGAGCATGGCCTCGGCCTCTTCGGTCAGCGAGGCACCGGGACCCTGCGAGGTCTCGAGGAAGCGGGCCGCGAGGAGTGGAACGTCCCCCGGTCTCTCGCGCAGCGGCGGGATCCGCAGGTGCGCGAACTGCAGGCGGTAGAAGAGATCCATCCGGAAACGCTTCTCCTCGACGAGTTTCTCCAGGTCCTGGTTGGTGGCGGCGACGAAGCGCACGTCCGCGGTCTCGGACCTCGTCTTGCCCACGGGCGTGTACTCGCCCTCCTGGAGGATCCGCAGCAGCTTTCCCTGGATCTCCATCTGCAGGTCGCCGATCTCGTCCAGGAACAGCGTCCCGCCCCCGGACTTGCCGAGGTAGCCCTTCTTGTCGCGGTCGGCCCCCGTGAAGGAGCCCTTCGCATGTCCGAAGAACTCGGACTCGAACAGCGTCTGCGAGAGAGCGAGCATGTTCACGGGCACGAAGGGTCCCTTCGAGCGCCTGCTGGCACGATGAATCGCCTGCGCGAGCAGCTCCTTGCCGACTCCCGTCTCCCCGGCGATCAGGA
>JAFDER010000004.1 GCA_019310245.1 Deltaproteobacteria bacterium | reverse complement strand
ATGAGGTGGGGCAGGACCTCCTCGGGATTCACCGGCGGGGCCGGCACCGGCTTCGCGCTCTTCTTCGGTCCGGGCTTGGACGCTGCCTTGTCCGGAACATCCTTGTCCTTGTCGAGGAAGATGGCGGCCAGGCTCTTCTTGGGCCCGGTTTCCTCTGGTGGCTTGACCTCTTCGGGGGACTTCACGGGCGAGGGAGGCCGCCGGGCCGCGGCGGGCGTTACGGTCTTGCCGCCGGCGGGCGGTTTCGTGGGCCGCGAGAAGACCTCGGCGCTGTAGCGCACGCCGCCGATGATCCTGCGCGGCGACAGGTCGCTCGTGACCGCGGGGGACTTGGCCACCGGGCTCGGCTTGCCCACGGCGGACAGCTTGTGGACCACGGAGGGCGGGTCCTCCACGTGCATCGCGCCCTCGGGGATGATCGAGTCGATGGTGAGGGTGGACAGCTCCCCGTCAATGTGCTCGAGCTTGCTCACGACCATTGCCATTGACCGGGGCCGCTTCTTCGGGTCCCTTGCCATCATGTCGTGCACGAGCAGGTCCAGCTCGTCGGGGGCGCTGGGCGCGAGATCCTTCATGCGGATGAGGTCGCCCGCCGACGTGCTCAACCCCTTGCTCGTGGGAGGAGGCTGGCCCGCGATCATCTCGTAGAGCATGACGCCCAGGGCGTAGATGTCCGTGCGCGGGTCGTCGGCACCCTCCTCTTGCTCGGGCGGCATGTACCGCAGGGCGTCGATCAGGTCCGGAGTCGTGACCTCGTCCTGCGGGCTCACACAGCCGAAGCCCAGGTCCAGGATCTTGACCGGATCGGCCTGCCTCACGCCCAGCACGATCACCTTCTCGGGCCTGAGGTGGCGGTGCACGATCTGGCGCTCGTGCGCCTCGACGATCGCCTTGGCCACGTGGCGTCCGATCTCGATCGCCTCGGGGATGTCGAAGGCCAGGTCGCGGGTCAGGAACTCGGCGAGCGTCTCTCCCTTGACGATCTCGTGGACGAGGAACGGGATGTCGCCGCTGTCCATGTCCATGCCCACGTAGAGGATCTTCACGAATCCCCGCGCGTCCAGCTCCTGCGCGGACTGGATCTGCTCCACGAACGTCTGCCACACGGCCGGATCGGCGGCCTGATCGGGGTGCAGCATCTTCAGGGCCACGGCGCTTTCGTCCTCGAGCGAGCTGGCCAGGAACGTGATCGCCATGCCGTCCGCGCTCACGCGCTGCGCGATGCGGTACCGGTCCTCGATGGAGCGGCCCACGTGGGGATCCTCTGGCCAGCCTCCGGACTCCGCTCCGGCGCTGCAGCAGGGGCAGACTTCCGCATCCGGGTCCACCGGGTTGAGGCATGACGGGCAAAATGCCGCCCTGTCCGACTCCTGCGCCATCTGGCTCCCTGTCCGGGCTCAGCCCCGGATCACCTCTCCGGTCGCTGTGACGAGCAGAACCGAATCAATCGAACGTGGCGAGATTTCTCGCATTTTCATTATACATCGCCCGGGGAGCGCGCGTCTAGATTGATGCCATCTTTTCCAGAACATGGCCGCGTGGAACGCGCCTGATGGCTTTCTACATGAACCAGATCGTCAACCTGTACGTTCCGGTGTACGTGCTGGAGTAGCCCGCGACGCGCACGTAGTAGGTGCCCGCCGGCAGTCCCCTGTTCTCGATCAGGCTGTAGAGCCCCGGACCGCCGTCCTCGTCGAACTCGACGCAGCCGCTCGTGCCCGAGCAGGCGGGAGGCGTCTGCGTGGTGAAGGTGTCCTCGTAGAGCCACAGCTTCGTGTCGCCGACGGCGCTCGAGCCGTGCGCGTCCGTCTGGATCGTGACGATGGTCGGGGACGTGAGCGTGAAGGCGTAGTAGTCCTCGTCCGTGCCCGTGGTGATCTCGCCCCAGCCGTCCCACGGCACCGTGATGAGGTTGTTCGTGAGCGCCTCGGTGGCGTCGCCGTTCGGCTCTGTCTCGGTGGACGTGGCGAGGCACCCGTCCACGCCGCCTCCCGTGTCGCCGCACGAGTTGATGCAGGTGACCGGGTCCCACGTGTGCAGGCCGTTGCAGACCCGGAGCGTCGTCGAATCCAGGCACGACGTCGATCCGGGCGTGCACACGCACTCGTGCACGTGCAGGTCGAAGTCCGGGATGCAGGACGGGCTCGGCCAGACGTCCACCATCACGTGGTACGTGCCGGCGGCGAGCGTCTGGCATCCGATGTCGTGCGGGGTCGCGGCCGAGAGCGTGGACGTGCTCATGCAGGTGGTGGCGTCGATCGGGCAGGCCGAGTCCAGGGCGAGGCCCGTCCATCCCGACGATTTCGGGTCGATCCACACGTTGACCTCGGTCGAGGAGGCGACGTCGAGCCGGTAGATCACGTCCTCGCCGCCGTCGTAGCTGCCCAGGCACGTGATCCTGTAGGTGTCGCCCGCGCCGCAGGTCGTGGCCGCCAGATCCTCGAACGGGAGGTCGGCCGGCACGTTGATGGGCGTGATGGCCGGGTCCGTGCACGAGGTCCCCGACGGGCCCGTCGGGCCGGCGTCCTCATCCACCGCGTCGGACGCGTCGTCCTCATCCACCGCGTCGGACGCGTCGTCCTCCGAATCCTCGCCCATGACGTCCGTGCTCGCCGCGTCGTCATCCTCGGCGTCGGAGGCGGCATCGTCGTCTGCCACATCGTCCTCCGCGTCGGCGGCTGCGCCGTCCTCCTCGTCCGGGTCGTCGGCGGGATCCGGCATCGGGTCGTCGACGGGATCCGGCATCAGGTCGTCGACGGGCTCGGGCGCCGGGTCGTCGGTGGGCTCCGGGGCGGGGTCCTCCAGGGCCTCCGCGCCCACGTCCTCGTCCTGCACGTCCTCGTCCGTGTCCTCGTCGGTCCCGTCCTTGCCGCCGCACGATGCGGCGAGTGCGACGCAGAGCATCATCGGAAGCCAGATGTGGGTGGTCGAGCGCATGGTCTCCTCCTCGAATTCGACTCAGGCTAGATAAATTAATATTTCATGTAAGATTTGCATGCAATGCCAGATGATCAACATGCTGAAAATACATAGTTTTCCGGAATTATACGGGCGCCCTCGATTCCGTAGCTCCTACCTGCAGGAGATCCTCCACGCATCGAGGTCCCACCTCTTGATCAGCGTGTCGAAGTTCCTGGCATTCGCCTGAGGGCAGATCGTGGACTCCAGCCCCGCTCCGCCGTACTCCACCTGGAAGACCGCCTTGCCCGCGTCGATGAACGGCGCGAGCAGGTCGCACTCGCCGTAGCTGAAGCACTCCTCGTTGAGCGCCCAGTCGAACGTGTCGATGAGGTCGCCTATCTGGTCCAGGTCGTTCTTCAGCCCGATGCTCAGGCCCCTGGCGTGCGCCTCGCTCGCCAGGAACCGGTTGTAGTCGAGCTGATCCGTGCCGTCGAAATCGAACCCCGGGTCGTTCGTGTAGCCGTCCACGTTGTCCGGCTCCACGCCGTCGCACTGCTTGGCCACGGCCAGATCCAGCCTGTCCGTCATGATCGTGCGCACCGTGGCGTTGCGCACGTCGAGCCAGCGCTCCCCGGCCCAGCCGTCGAGGTCGTTGCCCAGTGCGGTGGACGGGAACCTGTCCGCATCGTCCCTCCACTCCTCGTAGCTGCCCGCGCTGAAGTAGCAGATCACGATCCGGCCCTCGGCGTGCAGGGCGTCGATGGTCGCCTGCGGCGCGTCGAAGAGATCGATGTCGTACATCTGCGCGTCGAAGCTGCGGTCGATCGGCAGGTCCGTGAGCTGCCACTGCCAGGAGGTGCCCGGCACGGGCCTCCAGACGGGCGTCGGTGCGCCGTCCTCGTCCGGCGCGTCGTCGGCGTCCTCCACGGTCTCGGGCGCCGGATCCACGGCGGGGTCCTCGAGCACTTCATCCCCTCCGTCCACCCGCGCATCGGGATCCTCGGACACGTCACGCGTGTCGGTTCCGCCTCAGGGGCTGGTGAAACAGGCCGCCAGGCACGCGGCCGCCGCGAGGAGGGTGCTTCGCAGGATCGTCTTCATGATCCCTCATGGTAGGAGAGAACCGGCGGGCCGGCAAGCCGGGGGCTTGCCCTTGCTCGAAACCCGGGTAACCTGTCAGGATCATGAGGCCGTTGCGATACGAGATGGACCTGGAGCTCGCCAGGGACGAGGTGTGGGACGCGTGGACCACGCGCGAGGGCGTCGCGTCCTGGTGGTGCGCGCACGCGTCGGTGGATCCCGTGGTGGGCGGCCGGTTCGTGCTGTGGGGCGACGCGGACGGCGCCGACTCGGGCAGCGAGCCCGCGCTCGACCTGCGGGTGATGACGATCGACAGCCCCAGGCTGCTCGTGCTCGGCTGCGAGGGCGCGGCCGGGGTGACCGGAGGCAGGAGGGAGCGGGAGGCGGCGGGGACGCGGCTGGACGTGACGCTGTATCCCTCGCTCGGGGGCACGCGGCTCGAGATCGTGCACTCGGGATTCGGCGAGAGTGCCGACGCGCTGTGGGTGAGGCGCCGGTTCGAGCCCTACTGGTGGGGCGCGCTCGAGGGGCTGAGGGCGGCGCTCGGCTCGTGACGGATCATGTGGGCGAGCGGGGGAGGATGGGCGTCGAGGACGTGGAGCGGCGCTTCGGGCTGAAGGAGCGCTCGCACGCGCTGGGCACGATCCGCATGCGCATCGCCGAGGTGGAGCGGGTGGACGAGATGGTCGAGGCGATCTACCCGGACGCGGTCGCCCTGCACGGCGACGCGCCTGTCTGGATGATCACCTGGCCCGCGGCGCTGGGTCTCGCCGAGCACGTGGTGCGCGGCGGTGTGGAGGGCAGGCGGGTGCTCGAGCTCGGGTGCGGCACGGCGGCGCCCGGGATCGCGGCCTCGCTGGCCGGGGCCCATGTTGTGCTCACGGACTACGACGCCGTGGCGCTCGAGGTGGCGCGGCACAACGTGGAGCTCAACGGGTGCGCGGGGATCGAGGTCAGGGCGCTGGACTGGTTCCGGCCGGACCTCAAGGGCAGGTTCGATCTGATCATCGGCTCCGAGGTGGTCTATTTCGAGAAGCACTTTCCCGCGCTGCTCGCCGTGCTCGCCCTCTACGTGGAGCCTGGGGGGAAGGTGATGCTGTCGGATCAGGGTCGGCCCCAGGTGGCCGACTTCCAGAGGATGTGCGACCGGGCTGGCTTCACGGTCTCGCAGGTGGTGGACACGGTGCACCTCGAGGACGAGAGCCGCAGGTTCCGGGTCACGACCCTCAGACCATCTCCTTGAGCTTCGCCAGGAGGTTCAGGGCCTCGACGGGTGTGAGGTTGTCCACGTCCACGTCCTCGAGGGCGTTGCGGATCGGTCCGGGCACCCGGGGAGGGGCCGCGAAGAGCGAGAGCTGGTCCTGCGGCGGCGGGCCGGGCGGCGTCGTGGTGACGGCCCTGCCGGACTCGAGGTCGTCGAGGATCGACTGGGCGCGGCCCAGGACCGGCTCGGGCACGCCGGCCAGCCGGGCCACCTGGATGCCGTACGAGCGGCTGGCGCTTCCGGGCTCGACCTTGCGCAGGAACACGACGCCTCCGCCGTACTCCGCGGCCGTGACGTTGTAGTTGGCCACGTGCGCGTGAGTGGAGGCGAGCTCGGTGAGCTCGTGGTAGTGAGTGGCGAAGAGCGTGCGCGCGCCCACGGCGTCGTGCAGGTGCTCGGCCACTGCCCAGGCGATGCTCATCCCGTCGAAGGTGGACGTGCCGCGTCCCACCTCGTCGAGCACGACGAGCGAGCGGCGGGTGGCGTGCTTGAGGATCGAGGCCGTCTCGGTCATCTCCACCATGAAGGTGGACTGGCCCCAGGCGAGGTTGTCCGAGGCGCCCACGCGGGTGAAGATCCTGTCCGAGAGGCCGATCTCGGCCTCGGCGACTGGGATGAAGGACCCGGCCTGGGCCATGATCGCCGAGAGGGCCACCTGCCGCATGAACGTGCTCTTTCCGCTCATGTTCGGACCGGTGATGATCCAGAGCCTCTTGTGCTCGACGTCGAGATCCACGTCATTGGGCACGAAGCCGTCCGGCGCGCCGAAGGCCTCCACCACGGGGTGGCGGCCCGACCGGATCATGGTGCGGCCGGAGCTCACCACCCGCGGGCGCACGTAGCCGTGCCGCGCGGCCAGGGCGGCGAACGCCGTGAGCACGTCGAGCCGCGCCAGGCTCTCGCCGCAGGCCCTCAGGCCGGCCTCGTGCTCCGAGACGGCCGTCAGGAGGTCGCGGAACATCTCGACTTCCAGGGCCTTGCGCCTCTCGTCCGCCGTGAGGATCTGCGCCTCCAGGTCCTTGAGCTCGGGCGTGAGGTAGCGCTCGCCCGTGGCGAGCGTCTGCTTGCGGATGTAGCGGTCCTCGGGAACCAGGTTCAGGTTCGGCTTCGTGACCTCGATGAAGTAGCCGAAGACCCTGTTGTACTTGATCTTGAGCGAGCCGATGCCGGTGGTCTCGCGCTCTTCGGCCTCCATGCGGGTGATGGCGTCCTTGCCCGACGTGGAGAGCTCGACGAGGCGGTCCAGCTCCTCGTTCCAGCTCCTGCGGAAGATCCCACCCTCCTTCGACTGGAGGGGAGGCTCGTCGACGAGGGCACGCTCGAGCACGTCCTGGACGTCCGCCGGGGCGGGAGGCAGGACCACCGGAGGCTCGGCACCCGGGTCTGCGAGGGAGGCCAGGGCCTCGTCGAGCCTCGGCACGAGGCGCATGGTGTTGCGCAGCGCGCCCAGCTCGCGGGGCGATGCGGCCTCGAGAACCACGCGGCTCAGCACGCGCTCCACGTCGCAGGCGCCGCCCAGCAGTCTCTGGATCTCCTCCCGTGCGCGGGCGTCGTTCACGAAGGCCTCGACCCCGTCCTGGCGGCGGCGGATGGCCGCCACGTCGAGGAGCGGCGCGAGCACCCAGCCGCGCAGCAGGCGGCTGCCCATGGCCGTGCAGGTGCGGTCCATCCAGCCCACGAGAGATGCGCGCTTCTCTCCGCTCACCGACGTGACGAGCTCCAGGTGGCGGATCGTGTTGTCGTCGAGCACGAGGTGATCCGAGGTGCTCAACGGCACGAGCCGGCGGATCGGGATCTCGAGCCCGGGCTGCGTGCGGGCCAGGTAGTCGAGCACCGAGGCGGCCGCGGCCAGGCCGCGGGAGCTCAGGCCGTCGAACGGCACGTCCACGAGCACGTCCTTGATGCGCGCGGCGGCGCGGCCCGCGCCCATGAAGTCGCGCGTGTCGGGATATGGGGTCCTTGATGCGCGCGGGACGTGCTCGGTGATCCACGCCTCGAGCCTGCTCCAGGACGGGGGGACGAGAATCTCGCGCGGATCCAGGCGGGCCAGCTCGCCCGCGAGCTCTGTCGCGTCCGCGGCCTCGACCACGATCATCTCCCCGGTCGAGATGTCGGCCGCGGCGAGGCCGCAGGCGCCTCCCTCCGCGTCCGGGTCCTCGGGGACCACGCAGGCCAGGTAGTTTGCCTGGCCCGCCTCGAGGAGCTCCGTGTCCACGTTCGAGCCCGGCGTGATGACCCGCACCACGTCGCGCGCCACGATGCCCTTGGCCTTCGAGGGGTCCTCGAGCTGCTCGCACACGGCCACCTTGTGGCCGCGTTCGAGCAGCCTGTGCACGTACGTCTTGACCGAGTGGTGCGGCACCCCGCACATGGGCACGGCGTCGTCGCGGCCCTTGTCGCGGCTCGTCAGAGCGAGCCCCAGCTCCTTCGCGGACACCACCGCGTCGTCGTAGAACATCTCGTAGAAGTCGCCCATGCGGAAGAAGAGCAGGGCGTCCGGGTAGCGGCCCTTGACCTCCCTGAACTGCCTCATCACCGGGGTGTCGTGGCTGGAGGTGGCCTTGCGCTTCTTCGCCATCGTTCGTGGTGATACCACAGGCGGACGCAAACTCAAGCGTGTGCCGGATGCGTCCTGTTCAGATAACGACACAGGACCAGCGCGGGGCGCAGAAGTCCCAGTCGATGAGCACGGGCGAGCCCCCGGAGCCGGGCGGCTCGTACCATCCCTCGGACCGTGTGCCGATGTACAGGCACCGGGGCGTCATCGTGGTGTCCGAGCACGTGGCGATGGAGAGTCCCGAGCACGCGTCGATCCACCCGTCGGGCGCGGTGCCGTCCAGGTCGCAGTAGGGCTTGCAGGGGTCCTCGACGCACGTGCACTGCAGGGTGCCCGTCCCGGGGCAGACCGTCGTCTCGACCGTCCCGGGCGTGCAGCCCGCGGGGCAGTCGCTGGAGCAGTCCCAGGCGGTCTCGTGCGATCGGCACACGCCGTCGCCGCAGTCGACGCAGTAGGTGGTGGGGCAGGTGACCCCGGGCTCGCAGCCCGTGTGGAGGGTGAGGCCCGTGCAGCAGGCCAGGCCCATGGAGCTCGCCGGGCAGCCCCGGGCCGTGCAGGACGGTTCGACGGAGGGGTCCGGAGCGGGATCGGTCGGGTCGTCGACGGGATCCGTCACGGGATCTTCCTCCGGGTCCGGAGCGGGATCCGGGGCGGGATCGTCGCTCGGATCCTCCGTGGAATCCGTCAGGGGGTCCGGGGCGGGATCGGCGTCCGGATCCTCCGTGGGATCCGGCTCGGCGTCCGCTTCGACGATCTGGTCCTGCACCGGGTCCGTGGTGATCACGTCGGCGTCCGCGTCTCCGGTGGTCCCACCCTTGCCTCCGCACCCGGCCGAGAAGGCGAGGCCCAGGGCCACGAGTACCCTCATCCTGGTGATCGCCATGGCTGTCTCCCTGCTGTTCCGCCCATGAGTCTACACCACGATCCGGGCTGCGCAACCGCGCGGCCGCGGCCCGGGTTTACACTTCCGGAGGCGCGGTGGTATCCTGAAGAACATCGGGGAGAAGGAGGAACGAGCATGCCTCTATCGCAGAATCTGATCGACCTCATCGAGAAGAACGCCGACATGTTGACCAGGAGCTGGCTGCACGACGTCAGGCAGCACGGGGACACGCTGACGTACCACCGCTTCGACGAGAAGAAGCTCTACGACAGGGCGTACGCCGTCTACAGCCACATCGGCAAGTGGGTTTCGCGCGAGACCACGAAGGAGGACATCGCGAAGTACTACAAGGCCCTGGGCCGGGAGAGGCGCGAGGAGGGGTTCGAGCTCTCCGAGGTGGTCTATGCCCTCATCCTCACCAAGCGGCACCTGTGGCTCAAGGTGCTCTCCAGCGGGATGCTCGACACGGCCCTCGACATGTACGCGGCACTGGAGCTGAACAACCGGGTCGTGCTCTTCTTCGACCGGGCCATCTTCTACGCCGTGCAGGGCTTCCAGGAAGGCTGACCATGAGAGCCGCGGCACTGACCTGCGCCCTGATGGCCGTCCTCGGTTGTGGCGGCGCGCTCAGGGCCACGGGCGACACGGGAGGGACGGACGCGCCCGGCGACAATGGATCGGACGGGGTGCTGGATCCCGCGGTCGAGCCGGAGCCGGACGGCGCACCGGATGTGGATCCGGAGATCGCACCGGACGTGGGGCCCGACGCGGCGGGCCCCGAGTGCTCGGACGGGATCGACAACGACGGCGACGACCTCATCGACATGGAGGACTTCGACTGTGCGAACCCCGGCGACGATCCCGAGGGGCCGCTCGAGGGCGAGTGCTCCATCGACAACCACTGCGCGGCGGGCTGGGAGGAGTGCGACCGGAGCACGGGCACGTGCTACGACCCGCCCCGGGGCGAGCTGTGCGCCGAGTGCCGGAGCAGCGAGGACTGTGGCGACGGCGTGACGGGGGACGACCCCAACCGCGACTTCTGCCTGATCGGATGGTGGCCGCCGGGCGAGTGCACCAAGGACTGCGCCGGCGATTTCGATTGCCCGAAGGCCTTCCGGTGCATCGAGAGCGGCGGCACCCAGATGTGCCTGCCATGGTCCGGGTCCTGCGAGGCGCTCGCGCTGGTGGGCGTGACGTGCGCGCGCGACGACGAGTGCGGCTCGGGTGACGCGGTCGTGTGCGAGGGCTCGGTGTGCACGTCGATGTGCGAGGTGGAGCACGACTGCCCCATGGGCTGGTCCTGCGTCACCGGCCTCTGCACCCAGGACTGATCCGGCCTTCCTCGACGGCGGCTCCGGCGATCTGATATAGTTTCACCCGTGAGCGTGACCCTCGAGCACCTGTGCCGCGTCCTCGTCGACACCGGCATGATGACGGCCGAGCAGCAGTCCATTGCGATCGAGCGGGGCGACCTGCAGCACCACCGGCTCGTCGAGCAGGCGCCGTCCATCGGCGTCGGGAGGCGCCGGGTCCGGCCCGTGATCACGCCGGCACAGGTCGTCGCCTCGCTCAGGTTCGAGATGGCCGACGGCTCGGGCAAGCCGCTGACCGAGGACCGCATCGTCGAGGCGCTCGCCGCGCGCATGGGCTGGGAGTACGAGAAGGTCGACCCCCTGAAGCTGGATCCGAAGCTCGTCACGAACACCATGAGCATGCCGTTTGCACGGAGGAACTCCGTGGTCGTGCTCAGCCTGGCGGACGGCGTCCTGCGCGTGGCCATGTCCGACCCCACCGACGTGGGACTCATCGAGCAGATCAAGCAGGTCTCCGGCCTGAAGGTGGTCCCCGTCGCCTCGGCGCAGACGGACATCCAGAAGGTGATCACCGAGACGTACGGCTTCTCGAAGTCCGTCAACGCCGCGCAGGCTCAGATCACCACGGGCGTGGACCTGGGCAACCTCGAGCAGTTCGTCAAGCTCAAGCGCGTCGAGGACATCGAGGCCGACGACCGGCACATCATCAACGCCGTGGAGTACATCTTCCACTACGCGTTCGACCAGCGCGCCTCGGACATCCACGTCGAGCCCAAGCGCGACAAGAGCCTCGTGCGCTTCCGCATCGACGGCGTCCTGCACGACATCTACAAGATGCCCCGCGCCGTGCACTCCGCCGTGGTCTCGCGCATCAAGACGATGGCCCGGCTCGACATCGCCGAGCGCAGGCTGCCGCAGGACGGGCGCATCAAGACGAGCCGCGACGAGAGGGAGGTGGAGGTCCGCGTCTCCACCCTGCCCACGGCGTTCGGCGAGAAGCTCGTGCTGAGGATCTTCGACCCGGGCCTGCTGGTGCACGACCTGACGGATCTCGGCTTCTCCACCGAGGAGCTCAAGACCTGGGAGCGGTTCCTGGGCTACCCCTACGGCCTCATCCTCGTCACGGGCCCCACCGGCTCGGGCAAGACCACCACGCTCTACTCCAGCCTCGAGGCGCTCGTGTCCACCGAGGTCAACATCTGCACCATCGAGGATCCCATCGAGATGGTGATGGAATCGTTCAACCAGCTCGCCGTGCACGCGAAGATCGGCCTGAATTTTCCGGTGGCCCTGCGCCACATCCTCAGGCAGGACCCCGACATCATCATGGTGGGGGAGGTCCGGGACGCCGAGACCGCCGAGCTCGCGGTGCAGGCGGCTCTCACGGGCCACCTCGTCTTCACCACCCTGCACACCAACGACACCTCCACCACGGTCACGAGGCTCGTGGATCTGGGGATCGACTCCTTCCAGGTGGCTTCCACGGTGATCGGCGTGCTGGCCCAGAGGCTCGTGCGCAAGGTCTGTCCCGAGTGCCGCGAGGAGACCTTCCTCACCCCGGATCAGATGGCCCTGCTCGACGTGCTCACCGTTCCCGACGAGACCCGACGGCTGAAGGTGTGGCAGGGAAAGGGGTGCGTGCACTGCCGGGGCACGGGCCTGTACGGGCGCACGGGCGTGTTCGAGATGCTCGAGAACTCCGACACGATACGCCGTCTGATCCTCGAGGGAGCCTCCGCCGTCGATATCGAGAAGGCGGCCGTGGCCGACGGCATGGTGACGCTCAGGGAGTGCGCCGTGCGCAATCTCGCCCAGGGCGTCACGTCGTTCGGCGAGGTGGTGCGCATGACGGCGCAGGAATCGTGACATGAGCTGGACCGAAGAGATCCTCTCGATGCTCGGTGCGGGCTTCCCCCTCGTGCAGCTCGTCTCGTACGAGGAGACGCGCGTCGAGCGGGAGCTCGCGGACGCCGCGGAGGCGGCAGGCGTCCAGCTCGTCTCCACCTCCACCACGGCCGATCCCCTCGAGACCCTGGTCCAGGCCGAGTCCCACGAGGGCCCCTGCATCGTCCTCGTCAAGGACCTGCACCCGCACTTCTCGAACCACCAGGTCATCCGCCGCATCCGCGACCTCGTTCCCCTGCTCTCGGACAGGCGGGTCCTGCTCGCGCTCCTCTCTCCCCTTCCCGAGCTGCCGACCGAGCTGGTGCACGACGCCGTCATGGTGGACGTCCCGCTCCCGGACCTGGGCATGCTCGAGAGGCTCGCAGGCGCCGCGGCGCAGAAGGCCGGGGCCGGTGACGCGCAGGTCGGCGAGGTCGCCTCCGCCCTGCGTGGCCTCACGCTCGAGGAGGCGCGCCGCGTGCTCGCCAAGCTGCTCGTCGTCCACGGCGTCGGGGCGCTCGAGTCCCCCGCGCGCGTGCTGGAGGAGAAGAAGAGGCTCGTGCGCACGGTGGGCGCTCTGACCATCGTGGAGCCGGACAGGAGCCTGGACGACCTGGGCGGTGCGGACGAGCTCAAGCGCTGGCTCGACGAGAGGACGCGGGCCTTCAGCGAGGAGGCGCGTCAGTTCGGGCTGCCCGCCCCGCGCGGCCTGCTGCTCGCCGGCGTCCAGGGCTGCGGCAAGAGCCTGGCCTCGCGCGCCATCGCCTCGTACTGGTCCCTGCCGCTGGCGCGGCTCGACATGGGACTTCTCATGGGCCTGGCCTCCCCCGAGGCCGCGCTGCACGAGGTGTTCAAGGTCGTCGAGGCCATGAGCCCCGCCGTCCTGTGGATCGACGAGATCGAGAAGGTCCTGCAGGTGGACATGCGCGGCGCCGCCGGCCGCATCCTGGGCTCGTTCGTGACCTGGCTCTCGGAGAAGCAGACGCCCGTCTTCACCGTGGCCACGGCGAACGACGTGGATCTTCTGCCCGCGGAGCTCGCCCGCAAGGGCCGGTTCGACGAGATCTTCTTCTTCGATCTGCCCGACGGCCGGGACCGCGCGGAGATCTTCTCGATCCATCTCGAGCAGCGGGGAAGCGATCCCTCCACCTTCGACACCGAGGCCCTGGCCTCCTCCACGGACCACTACTCAGGCTCCGAGATCGAGCAGGTGGTGGTGGGGGCCCTCTACAGGGCTTTCGCGGCGGGCCGGCCGCTCGAGGCGCGAGACCTGCAGGTCGCGGTGAGCGAGACCGTGCCGCTCTACAAGACGTACGAGGAACGCATCAAGGCCCTGCGCGAGTGGGCGCGCGGCCGCGCCCGCCCGGCGGCGCTCGAACGCCGCCGCCTCGATCTCTTCGAGAAGGAATAGATGGAATCCTGCCTCGGCCTGTTCTTCCTGTTCGCAACCTTCAGCTTCCCCGTCGCGATCATCGTCATCGTCGTCGTGGTCGCGGTCGTGTTCAAGAGGCAGCAGGTCTCGGCCTGGGGCTCGTTCGCGCAGGAGGCGGGCCTGTCGCTCGACCGGGGCGGCTGGTTCCGCGCCCCGACGGTCTCGGGAGCGTACGGGGGGTTCAACGTCTACCTCTACACCTACTCGCAGGGCTCGGGAAAGAACAAGACGACCTACACGTCGATGATCGTCTACCTGCCCATCGACCACCGCTCGCACGTGCGCATCACGCGCGAGGGCTTCCTGTCCAAGATCACCAAGGCCTTCGGCGCGCAGGACATCCAGCTGGGCGACCCGGCGTTCGACGCGGCCTACATCATCAAGAGCGACACGCCCCAGTTCGTCCCGCACCTGCTCACGCCGCAGGTCCGAGGGGCGCTCCTGAGCGGCGGCAGCGGCATGAACGTCACCGTCTCGCGGGGCAGGGTGTTCTACAACCAGACGGGTGTGCAGAGAGATCAGGGCATGCTCCGCTACGTCCTGGACACTCTCGTGATGGTGGCGCGCACCGTCGTCGACGTGGAGACGCCGAGCCAGCCCGCCCCGCCTCCGCCGCCCGCCGTGAACCTGCCTCCCGTGAGCGTGTGCGACAACTGCGGCGCCGACCTCGACTGGCAGGCTGACCGGTCCGTCGGCGTCGCGAAGTGCGAGTACTGCGGCAAGGAGTTGAGGTTCAGGTTCGGGACCCTGGCGCTCAGGGGGCGCTGACGTGGAGCGGCTGGTCCCTGCCACGCTGGCGCTCGTGCTCGCGTGCTGCGGCCCCGCCCTGCAGGATGTGAAGCCTGCCAGGGCCGCCCCCGCCCCGAATCCACCGGCGCCTCCGGTCATCGTCATCGAGACGAAGCATCCGCAGCAGGAGGCTCCGGACGAGCCCGAGGCGGCCGCCGCTCACGCGCCTGCCGACGTGTTCGGCCCTCTCGGCATGCCGCTCATCGACGTCGACGGTGTGAAGGTCTTCCTGGGCCGCGAGGATGACGAGGCCGTGTGGAAGGCCTTCTCGGCCAAGAAGGACGCCCTGATGAAGTGTCACCTCGCCCAGCTCGAGAAGGACCCCGCCGCCAGGGACTACCACGTCTCCCTCGTTCTCGTGATCACGTCGGACGGCCGGATCAGGGAAGCGAGCGCAGAGAGCGATCCCCGCAACCCCGGCTTCGAGGTGTGCATCCTCGCCGCGGTGATGAAGATGAGCTTCGCCTTCGACAGAGGCTTCGTGAACGAGGACGGGGATGCGGTCGAGACGACCGTCCAGTACGACATCCCGATCACCTTCACGCAGGCGGACTGAACAACTTCCAGGCCGTGCGTCGACTCACCTCTGAAAGGCCCACCGCGGCCTCTCGGAGGGAGCGACATGAAAAAATGCCTGAAGGCGGCGTACGTGGTCGCGGCGCTGCTCGCGATCTCCTGCGCCTCGATCGCGGACGATCAGTGGTTCGACACGCCCGTCGATGCCGGCCCCGAGGCGTCGGGACCGGACGGCGTGGTGGACGTCGTTGTGGAGCCGGCATCCGTTCCGGACGCAGAGCCGGACATCGAGCCAGAGGTCGAGCCGGACCCGGAGTCCTCCAGCGAGCCCGAGGACGGTGGCGAAGAGGAACCACCGCCCGACACCTGCACGCCCACATCGACCGGCGGCGAGTGCAACCTGGTCGAGCAGTGCGGCTGTCCTCCCGCCCACTACTGCAGGTGGAGCCAGTCCGACTCGTGCATGATCGTCGAGACCTGCTACGCCGCCCTGCCCGGCACCGGGACCCACGGCCAGGCCTGCTTCTCGGCTTACGACTGCACCTCCGGCCACTCGTGCCTCGGCAGCAGCTCCGACTCCGGCATCTGCTACAAGTGGTGCCGCGACGTCACGGACTGCCCCGCGGGCAAGACGTGCGAGGTGACCGTTGATTTCTCGCTCTCCGAGCCCTGCGCGGGCACGTCCCCCGGGCCGCTGAGTGCCTGCTCGCTCTGACCGTCTCGCATTTCGTCCACCACGGAACTAGACTGGCCTGCATGCAGGTGAGCGTGAAGCGGGCCTTCACCGCGCTGTTCAGGCAGGAGGGGTGGGTGAAGACCCTCCTGCTCGGAACCCTGTGCATGATCGTCCCCGTCCTGGGCCAGATCGTGGCCCAGGGCTACGGGGCGAGGATCATGAAGGCCGTGGCGTTCGAGGACGGTGACAGGCTCCCGCCGCTCGAGGGCGTCAAGGGCTACCTCAAGGAGGGCATGCTGCCGTTCATGGCCGCCCTCCTGTGGACCGTGCCCATCACGCTCGTCTACTACGGGGCGGTTCTCGCGGCCCTGGCCGTGGGCGCGGGAGGGATGTTCGTGGGCATGGCCCTGGATCTCCCCCGCACGGCGTCGATCCTGATCGGCGCACTTCCTGCCACCCTCCTGTTCATGATCGGCGTTCTCGCCACGGTCCTGATGGCGCGGCACTGGCACGCGGCCGACACGCTCGTGGAGGTCACGGGCAAGCTCGAGTACGCGTGGAAGCTGGGGGCGATCCGGAGCTACCTGAAGGTGCTCGGAAACGAGGGAAGGCTCGCGTACCTCAGGAGCATCCTGGGCAACCTCGTCGCGGTCCTCGTCGGCACGCTCCTGTTCGGGATGGGCGTCGTCTTCGCGCCCTTCGTCATGATGGTCGCCTCGGCGCACCTGCAGGGCCAGCTCTACCGGCGGTATCTCGAGATGGGGGGCGAGCCCTACCCGCGGGACACACGGTAGGAGTCTCAGGGAACGATGACCATGATGGAGACGCGGCCGATCTCGGTGGTCCCATCGCCCAGCGCGACGATCCACACGAGGGACTCGACGGGCGCGCTCCCGGAGGGATGGTCCGTGTTCTCGAGCGTGACGAGGAAGGTCATGTCCGTGCCCTGCGTGACGTCGTGGAACGTGGTCGCATCCGACGTCGGGTCCGGCAAACCCGTGGGCGGCGTGGCCGACTCGGGCGCGATGGACTGAACGAACACGGTCGCATCCCGGTCGTCTCCGGGCGGGTCGTCCGGCTCGTCCACCGCCAGGCAGGACACGTCGAAGCGGACCTCCGCCCGGAGCGTGTCGATGAGCGTGGCGGTGCGCTCGCCGGCGGTGTTCGCGGGTCCGGTCGAGACGAGCGGGTCCCCGGCCGCGTCGAGCGATGCGGTGTCCGAGGCGAAGTGCTCCATGGGCGTCAGGCCGTCCGCGCCGCCCGCCGGGATGTGCACGCCCATGAACTTGATGCCCGCCGCGTTGAACGCGGCCACCGCGTCGTCGTAGTCGTGCGTGGTGAAGTCCGACGGGTCGTACGGGTCGCTTTCGTCCTCGCCGTTGTGCCACACCGCGTCCGAGATCAGGATGACCACGGGGAGCGCACTGGCCCGGAAGCAGGGGTAGCCGAACGCCTCCGACGACGTGCAGGACTGGTCGGGGATCGACGCACCACCCGTGTCCAGGCCCAGGCCCGTGGCCGTGATGGTCAGCGCCACGGCGTTGGCCTCGGGCAGGTCCTGGCCGTTGCCCCAGGCGTCGTTGCCCGGCAGCGTGTCCAGCTCGGTCTGGATCGAGTCGAGGTCGGTCGAGACGTCGAGCATGTGCCAGAACGGCATGTCGTTGGACTGGCCGTAGGGGTCGGTGGGGAAGTCGTTGAAGTGGCCCAGGCCGAACCGGACGTCCCCGAACGCCGCCTCGGCCGCGGGGCGGATGTCGGAGGTGAAGGTCGCGGCCACGTCCGTGATGGAGTCGTCCATGGTGCCCGTGGTGTCGACGAGGAGGTAGAAGTCGGCCTGATCCACGTCCGTGTGGTAGTCGACGAGCACCTCCCGGCTCCCGCCCTCGTGCGGGAGTACGACGCACGGCTCGTCCGGGTACGCCTCGCAGGGGTCCGGGGCGTCCGTGTCCACGTCGGCTTCTGCCTCGGTCGAGACGTCTCCCGGCCCGTCCGTGGAGGAGTCCGCGTCGGTCGTGGACTTCAGCGTGCCGCCGCAGCCGAGCGCGAGGGCGGCGCACGCCGCGAGCGTCATCGGTGTTGTCGCTTTCATGTCTGCTCCTAGTCGCCGAACTTGTAGACCTTGCGGATCTTCTCGATCACGTTCCACTTGCACTTCATGCCCTTGGGGAAGGTGACCAGGTCCCCCTGGCCGAACTCCACCTCGCCCGCGTCCGTCCTGACGCGGACCCGTCCCTCGAGCACGTACGCCGTCTCCTTGGTGGAGTACTCCCAGTCGAACGTGGACGGCTCGCACTCCCAGGGGCTCCAGCCGTCCACTCCCATGCTGTCGAGCTCCTCCTGAGAGGGCTTTTTGACCTTGATCTCGCTCATCTGCTGGTTCCTCCATTTGTTGTACGCATTGAAGGTACTGCACTTTGGCGGTGAGTCAATGGGCGTCTTGACGCATCCACCCCATTTTGCTAGATGTTTCCTCCATCACACACGTCCCGCGGCGTTCCGCCGATGCCCGGTGTCCGGAAGGATGGCACGGCGGATGGGACGGAGGAACAACCGAAAGGAGTTTGCCATGCCAGAGGATACATCTGCACCCGAGACCGCGAAGCCCGCGGAGACCCCCGAAAAACCGGCCGAGAACAAGCCCGAGGAGGCACCGCCAGCCGGGACACCGGCGGCGGCCGTTCCCGAGGCCGGGAAGGCCGAGACACCGGCGGCGGCCGTCCCCGAGGCCGGGGAGGCCGAGAAACCGGCCGAGGCCGCCCCAGAGGCCGGGGAGGCCGAGAAGCCCGCCGAAGAGGTGAAGGAGAAGGAGGGCAGGTCGTACGGCCTCGAGCCGGGCACGCCCATCTCCATGCGCAACCTCATCGAGGTGGGCCTGCACTTCGGTCACCAGACCCCGCGCTGGAACCCGAAGATGAAGCCGTACATCTACGGGGCGCGCAACGGCGTGCACATCATCGATCTCCAGCAGACGATCCGGCTCTTCCGCCGCTCCTACCAGTTCATCGTCCAGACGGTGACCCGCGGCGGCCATGTGATGTTCGTCGGCACCAAGCGACAGGCGCAGGCCATCGTGGTGGAGCAGGCCAAGCGGGCCCAGATGTTCTACGTCACCAACCGCTGGCTCGGCGGCATGCTCACGAACTTCAGGACCGTGAGCCGGTCGCTCGATAGGCTCAAGGACCTGGACGCCAGGTTCGCCGAGGAGGGTGGGTTCGGAGATCTCAAGAAGAAGGAGATCATGCGCCTCGACAAGGAGCGCCAGCGGCTCGAGAAGAGCCTCGGTGGCACGAAGGGCATGAACAACCTTCCGACCGCCATCTACGTGATCGACCCGAACAAGGAGCAGATCGCCGTGCGCGAGGCGCGCAAGCTCGAGATCCCGATCATCGCCCTGACCGACACGAACTGCGATCCGGACGTCATCGACTACCTCATCCCGGGCAACGACGACGCGCTCAAGGCGATCCATCTCGTGACCATGAAGATCGCCGACGCGTGCGTCGAGGGACTCAACAAGAGGCGCGAGGTCCTCGGCCGCGGCATCTCGGACACCGAAGGCCTGGTCTCTCCGTCCGCGCGTGGAGCGGCGGGCGGTCCCAAGGTCGAGTATGCCGGCCGGCGCCCCCGCAGGCGCTAGACCCCTCTCTTCGAAGGAGACACGCAATGTCCAACGTGAGCATGGATCAGATCAAGGAGCTCAGGCAGCGCTCCGGCGCGGGCATCAGCTCCTGCAAGAAGGCCCTCGAGGAGACGGGCGGCGGCATGTCCGAGGCCATCGAGTACCTGCAGAAGAAGGGACTCGCCAAGGCCAAGGCCAAGGGCAAGGAGGCCCGCGAGGGAATCGTGCACGCCTACATCCACCCCGGCGGACGGGTCGGCGTGATGGTGGAGGTCAACTGCAACACGGACTTCGTGGCGCGCACCGAGGACTTCACGGATTTTTCCGAGAACGTGGCCATGCAGATCGCGGCCATGAGCCCTCTCTGGGTCGACACCGAGTCCGTCCCCGATGATGCGCTGGCGAAGCAGAAGGAGATCTTCGGCGAACAGGCCAAGGCGTCCGGCAAGCCCGAGAAGGTCATCGAGAAGATCGTCGAGGGCAAGATCCGGAAGTGGTACTCCGATGTCTGCCTCCTGAACCAGCCGTACGTGCAGGACGACAAGCAGACCATCGACGCCCTGCGCGGCTCGCTCATCTCCAAGACGGGTGAGAACATCGTCGTCAGCCGCTTCGTCCGCTACGAGCTGGGAGAGAAGGACGAGTGAAGCGCGTCCTGCTCAAGCTCTCGGGAGAGCTCATGGGCGGCAAGGCGCGGATCGGCATCGACGTCGCGTTCCTGCGCTCCCTGGCCCGCGAGCTGAAGCAGGCCACATCGGAGGGGATGCAGCTGGCCATCGTCAACGGCGGCGGCAACTTCTTCCGCGGGGTCTCCGGCGAGGGCGAGGGCATCTCCCGCGTCATCGCGGACAACATGGGCATGATGGCCACCGTGATCAACGGCCTGGCCCTGCTCGACGCGCTCACGGCCGAGGGCGTCGACGCGCGGCTCATGACCGCCATCCCCATGCAGTCCATCGGCGAGCCGTTCATCCGCCTGCGCGCCATCCGCCACCTGGAGAAGGGCCGGGTGGTCATCCTCTCGGCCGGCACGGGCAACCCCTACTTCTCCACCGACACGGCCGCGGCGCTGCGCGCGGCCGAGATCGAGGCGGACGCCATCCTCAAGGCCACGAAGGTGGACGGCGTGTACGACGCGGATCCCGTCACGCACCCGGATGCCAGGCGCTTCGACCGTGTCTCCTACGAGGAGGCCCTCGAGCGCAAGCTCGGCGTCATGGATCCCACGGCCTTCACCCTCTGCATGCAGAGGCGCATCCCGATCACCGTGTTCGATGCCGGCAAGTCTGGTAATATCGGACGCGCCGTGCGCGGCGAGGATCTGGGGACGGTCATCGACTGAAGGGAGGACCCCATGGATCTGAGCGAGATCATCGATGATATGAAGCAGTCAGCGGAGGCCACCTACGAGGCCCTGCGCCGCGAGCTGGCCAAGGTCCGCACCGGCCGCGCCTCCACGACCATCCTCGACAACATCCGCGTGGACTACTACGGCACCCCGACCCCGCTCAACCAGTGCGCCTCCCTGCTCGTGCCCGAGCCGAGGCTCATCGTGATCAAACCCTGGGACAAGTCCGTTCTCAAGGAGATCGAGAAGGCGATCCAGGCTTCCGACATCGGCCTTCCGCCGAACTCGGACGGTGAGGTCATCCGCATCGCCATCCCCACGCTCACCGACGAGAGGCGCCAGGAGCTCGTCAAGATCTGTAGCAAGTACGGCGAGGACCACAAGGTCTCCATCCGCAACGCCCGCCGCGACGCCAACGAGTTCGTCAAGGAGCTGCAGAAGTCGGGTGACGCTCCCGAGGACGAATGCCGCCAGGCCACGAAGAGGATCCAGGAGATCACCGACGACGCCGTGGGCAAGGTGGACGAGATCTTCAAGGAGAAGGAGACCGAGATCCTCGGCGACTAGCCGCTGCGCTGAGCTTCATCCCGCTGCGCTGAGCCTCATCCCGTTGCGCTGAGCCCGTCGAAGCGCCCGCCACTTCATTACCCACTCTCGCTGTTCCTCATTCCGTTGCGCTGAGCCCGTCGAAGCGCAGCCTCCCTGGCTGACGAAAGAAACAGGCCTTTGTGCATCGAGCGTCCGCTGCGTTGAGGTCGTTTGCTGGCGTGGCAAAGGAACCGACGGCAGGACTCTTTGGCGGGTGAGCGTGTCAGAGGAGGTCCGAGGGGACCTTCTCGCCGGGCTTGGACGGCTTCCACTCGCGCGGGTCGACGAGGGGCACCTTCTCCCAGTCCGTCTCCTTGGCCTTGTTGATGGCGGACATGTCGAAGATGACGACGCCCGAGCGTGTGCCGCGCTGCTCGGAGACGACGCGCACCTCGACGGGGCGGCCCGGGTTGCCCGGCTGCTTGGGGCGAGCGTCGATGAAGCGGGTCGACGAGCCCACCTCGTGGGGGGCCGTGCCCTCGGGCAGGGTGAGGTACTTGCGGTAGAAGTCGATGATCTCGTCGGGCTTGATGGGTCCGGAGTAGCGGGCCCAGGTCCTGCCGGTGGCGGACTCGGTGAGGCCCACGGGGATGGGCGTGCCGAAGGGCAGGGCCTCTTGCGGCAGGCGGATGCCCTCGGAGTCGTAGATCGGGGTCTTGGGGGGGCGGACCTTCTTGGTCTGGGAGGGGGCGTGCGTGCCGGCCTGCTGGCGGGGCTCGGGCTTCTTGCAGGAGGGGGTGGTGAGGAGTGCGGCGAGCGTGATGCAGGCGAGGGTTCGCGCGTGGGGATTCATGGCTGGATCCGAGTATACACGAGCGCGTCCGGGAGTGGAGGGGGCTACTCGATGAGTGCGCCCCAGGAGTCCGCGAAGTTGCGGAAGGAGGGAGTGGGGATGCGCAGGTTGATGGTGTTGGTCTGGCGGCTCGGGTGGCCCTCGGTGGAGCCTCCGGGGCCGGAGACCTGCGCCACGAGCTCGAAGACCTCGCGCTGGCCCATGCCGAAGTCCACGCCCGTGCCCATGTCAACCTCCATGCAGGAGGGGCGCTGGACGATGGTGAGGCCCGAGATGAGCGTGTTGTCGAAGCTCAGGTACAGGACGTTGTCATCGGCGGTCGTCTCCGAACCGTCCGAGTCGAGCTGGGCGAAGTCGGACTCGTCCCCGTCCGCGTTGGGGTCCTTGGACTTGTAGTCCACGCCCCAGATGCGGCCCTCGCCCATGACGCAGAAGTCCTCCGCGTCCGTGTAGGGCATGAACGTGGAGAAGTACGCGTTCTCGTCGAACACGATGGGCTGGCCCAGCAGCTTCTCGCCGGGCTCGAAGTTGATCTGCCAGTTGAACCGCGCCTTGCCGAGGTACAGCGAGTTCGTGGAGTCCCAGTGGTACTCCTCCGTGAGCGAGAAGAGGTAGTTCTGGGCCATGCCGGGCAGGTCGTCCACGTTGCCCGTGCCGAAGAGCACGACGAGCTGGCCGTCCGGGCTCATGGCGAGGCCGACCGGGTTCTCGACGGGCTCGGCCGTCAGGTAGGTGGGCGTCGGATCGCCGGTGAGCGGGGAAGGATCGGGGTAGAAGAGCGTGAGGTGCCAGTCGGCGGGATCCTGCTCCGCCAGGTCGGCGCGCCAGAGCCTCCCGCGGTCGTCGCCCACGAACACGCGGGTCGTCACCACGCCGGGAAGGGCGCCGAAGCCCACCGGGTTTGAGACCATCTGGGCGCAGCACTCGGGATGGGCCTCGCAGTCGGGGGTGACCGGACAGCCGAGGGTGGGTGGGAACTCGGGATCGAGCTTCTTGATGAGCGTGCCCGTCTCGGCGGACACCACGTAGAGGGACGTGGAGTGGTTGCGGTCCACGGGGTCCATGCCGCCGGGGAAGATCACGATCGCCACCTCGCCCAGCGGGTGCGACGACTCGTCGGGCTCGGTCGTGAACGCCGTGCCGATGAAGGGCGTGGCGTACGTCAGGCCCAGGTCCTCGAACCCCACCGTGTTCTCGTCGATCTCCCACATGAACTTGGGGTACTCGGGCTGGTTGTCGGGCTCGGTGACGTCCAGGGCGAAGTAGCCCCGGCCGCCCTGCCTGAGGCCGCCGACGAGCAGGGCCTTCCACTCCTCATCCGTGGTGACGCCGTCGTCGTCCTTGAAGGGGCGGACGTCGCGCACGATGGGCGTGGAGTCCAGGTTCCAGTCGTGCGTGTCCGGGTACTGCCTGTGGATCTTGTCCAGGATGATGCCCGGGATGTAGCCCCACAGCTCCTCGGCCTGCTGGGCGTCGTCGCCCGTGTCCTGCACGCGGAAGGCGTGGGTCACACCGTCGGTCGTGGCGAGGAAGATCACGGGGACCCTGTCCTCGTAGTCGATCTGGTACTGGTAATAGGAGACCAGGGGCAGGTCCTGGAGCGGAGGCTCGAGGATCGTGGCCGAGGCGTGGAACACGTCGGCCAGGCGGTGCTCTCCCAGCGTGGGGTCGCGCGGCGTGCCGGGACGGCCGTGGATGAAGTTGACGATCTCGTTCTTCCACAGCGCGTCCTGCCCGGGCTGTCCCAGGACGGCGGGCGTGATCTCCGGGGTGGTCGTCTCGAAGACGATCTTCTGGTCGGGGGTCACGTCCACGTCGGGGCCGTCGTAGCCCGCGTAGATCCTCCTGTTGGTTGTCCGGTTGTCGAGCTTGTTGCCGTAGTCCACGTACTCCGAGGGGTTCATGCTGAGCTCGGGCTCGCCGAACGAGGTGTCGCACACGTAGCTGGTCCTCTCGAGGATGCCCTTCCACGGGCGGCCCTGCAGGACCTCGAAGGAGGTGTTGTACTGGTACTGCACCACGCCGTCCCCGGCGTTGTCGCCCACCAGGTTCGTGGTCACGGCCAGGGTACGGGAGCTCGCGTTCTGGATCGCCACCTCGAGCAGGCTGTCGAGCGCGGCCATCAGCTCGTAGGTGTCGTCGGCGTACAGGGCGCCGTCCGGGCAGCGCGACTGCTCGGGCGGGCATCCGGCGTGGGCGATCTCGTCGAGCATGAGCCTCAGCTCGTCGCCATCCGTGGTGCCTTCCGGGCAGATCGAGAAGCCGATGACGAACAGGGGCGCGTTGTCGTACGGCGAGGCCGCCTCGTTGAGGCTCAGGGACCACAGGTCGGCCGCCTCCATGGGGCTGGTCCCGTACCACGTTCCCTCTCCCGTGTTGGGACGGCCGTCGGTGATGAGGATGGTGAACTTCTGGCGGCAGGCGGCGAAGTGGTCGTTGCCTCCCATGGCGAAGGCGATGTTGTCCGGGTGCTGGTTGTAGAAGTGCTCGAGGTCGTCGAGCGCTCCGGCCACGGGGCTCCCGCAGTAGGGGATGGTCTGCTCGAGTTCGAGCCGGATCATGTTGTTGACGAACTCGTAGCTCGCGTCGTCGGAGCCGAACGGGATCAGCGAACCCCCGATGTCCTCGAGGTCGAGGACCGACTGCTCCCTCTTGATCCCCACGTTTCGTCCCGCCGCGATGGGTCCGTAGCTCCACATGCCGTCCTCGTCCTCGTCGTAGGACTCGAACGAGTCGAAGGTGGCGAAGCCGAAGCGGATGAGCTCGCGGTAGCGCTCGAGCACGCCCCAGGACACGTCCCTGTCTCCCTTGGGGATGAAGTGGGGGATGATGTGGCCGTCCGGGACGGTGAACTCGCAGTGGAAGCTCTCGTCCGAGATGGGCCCGAGGAGTGCGTCCATCGCCATCATCCACCTGGTCTTGTTCGGCATCTCCTTCGTGATGCCTCCCACCGTGACCGAGTAGACCGGATCGTCGAGCAGCGGGTCGTTCTTGCATCTGGGGACCATGTGCTCGTGCTGCAGGTACTCCATGCTCCCGGACGAGTCCAGGAGCAGCATCACGTTGGGCGGGATGCTCCTCATGTCAGGGTCCTGCGCGTGCGCCGGCGTCTCCGCCAGCCCGACGATGACCATCAGTGCAGCGGCTCCCAGGATCTGCCTCGTTGCCTTCATCGTGTTTCCTCTACTGAATGCCGCAGACCACCGGCCCGATGTTGCTCGTGGCCCTGATGGTCTCCGCGCTGTTTCCAAGGTTGTCCATGAACTCGGGCGCCACGCGCGTCGGATCCGGCATGATCGTCCCGAGCGAGGTGAACGTGTACTTGCGGAAGCAGAAGCTCTGCTGAGTCGTGCCCGTGACCGCGTAGCCCGCGGCGTCTCCCATCTCGATCCCCTGGCTGACCCGGGTGGAGAACCCCGGCTTGAGGTTCGTGTATCCCAGGGCCGACCAGTCCCCGTCCACGGTGGACTCGACGAAGATGGGCGTCGCCGACGCGGCGAAGTAGTCGTTGTCGAAGTCGAACCAGTCCTGGTGCTGGGTGGCCATCCACTTGCGGTACGCGGAGTAGCGCTGGCCGAACTCCCTGATCGAGACCATGTTGCCCGTGTAGGCCACGTAGCGCGCCTGCGTGCCCTGCTTGACGTTGCGTGCCGTGGCGATCTCGAACTGCACGGATCGGACTCCGATCGTCCCGATCGCCGCGAGCGCCACCACGACGAGCAGCGCGATGTAGAGCACCGCCCCCGACTCTCTTGCCCGTACGTCCGTGTCTTCTCGTCTCATCTCTAGTTTCTCAGGTTCCTGAAGGCGATGTTGGGGAGCTTGACCTCGGTGACCAGGGTCCTGATGTGCGCGGCGCCCGCGGTCACGGGGTTGAGCTCGAAGCGGTGGAGGGGATCGCCCAGGCCCCTCATGAGGAACGAGAACTCCGTGTCCTCGTCCGCCGTCCTGACGCTGATCTTGATGATGGCCGAGCGCAGGTTCTCCGGATGCGCGTTGACCGAGCCGTCGAGCGGCGGCGGCGAGGCGCCGATCGGGATGCCGATCACGATCCGCCGGTCGTCGGGGAGGCTGGACTGCCAGTCCATGTCGATGTTGGGCCTGGAGCCCAGCGCGCCGATGGGGTCGTCCTGCCTGTACCACAGCTGGAAGTCCACGACGTGCTCGATCACGACCTCGCGCGTCTCGCGCAGGACGTTCATGTTCTGGTCCAGCATGTAGCGCACGAGGTCCGACTTCTTGCGCTTGTTGCCGTCCGCGTAGTCCACGGCCTCGGGGGACGGGTCGATCTCCACGCGGTACAGGATCGCGTTGACCACGTTGACCTCGCTGCCCTCCCCGTACCCGGGGATCCCGCACTGGATCGCCTCGCCGACCTGCTTGAGGGCCGAGGCAGACACGTTGACGGTCATGTTGGCGAAGTCGGCGCCGGTGATCCGGGCGAACATCATGCGCCCGTGGCGGTTGACGACGCGCACGAACGCGGTGCTGGGGAACATCCTCTGGAACTCGTTGTCGCCGATGGTGTCCCGGCTGGACCACGAGTCGGACGCCGGGTTCATGCCCGGCGGAGGAGCGGTCTGGATCGTCTGCAGACGGATGGCACCCGTGCTCGCGCTGATCGTCTGCGCCAGGTAGGCGTTGGCGTTGATGTAGTTGCCCACGAGGATGACGGAGTCCGGCCGCAGGCCGATGTTCTGGGCCGGGTAGGGGATGTCCACCGGTGCGCCCATCGTGTTGAAGACCTTGCCGTCCGTGCCGTTCGTGTGCACCACCGGCTGGAGGTCCAGGCCCGTGACCCCCTGGTTGAAGCAGACGAGCGGGTCGACGTTGCGGCCGCCCATCACGGGATGCGGCCCGGGGTTCGGGCTCGACAGGTAGGCGGCGCGGCGGATGTCGCTCTTGAGCAGCTCCATCCCGATCCTGGCGCCGAGCTGGGCCTGCGAGATCCGCCCTTCCTGGTGGAAGATCTTCTGGCTGTTGGTGAAGATGACGAAGATGCCCGCGATCACGATGGCGCCCACGAAGATCGCCACCATCAGCTCGATGAGCGTGAATCCTCTCTGTTTCATCATCGTCATGATCCCGGCGGGTTCCTCCACAGCGTCGACGAGAGCGTGATGACGTGCGACTTCGTGATGTCCGGATCGCCTCCCGCGCCCGTGTGGGCGGGGCACGTGTTCCAGCTGACCGGCCGCTTCACGTTCTCCTTCCACCACGTGATCCTCACCTCGGCCCTGAGCACCTGTCCGGGGATGAGGGTCGTGACGCGGTACTGCGTGCAGTACTCGCCGATGGGGATCGCCGAGCCTCCGCTGACCGTCGTCCTCTCCTCCAGCGTCTTGTTGAGCAGGGGGTTGTGCGGCGGAGCGATCCAGCCCGTGGTGGCGCCCGGCGTCATGACGCCCGGCGCCAGCGGCGCGAGCATGGGCGTCTCGGACGCGATCAGGTCCGATGCCCCGGTCTGCCACATCGTCGATTCGGTGCGCATCCGCTCCATCCAGTGCTCGCAGATCGCGGTGGCCGCGCTCAGGTTCTGGGCCTCGTTGTTGCCCTTTCGCGCCACCACGTGCAGGGCCATGATGCCCAGGAGCCCAATTCCGAAGATGAGCAGGGCCATCATGACCTCGATGAAGGTGAACCCGTCCTGCTTTGCGGGGTGCCTCATGCCCGTCACCTCATGATCCTCGCCACGGCCCCCTGCTTGACGAGCACGATGCGCTCGACGCCCACGTCGAGGCCGTCCTCGCGGCGCTGGAAGCCGATGACCACCTGGTTGTCCTGCAGGAGGCCCCCGCTGTTGATGCGCAGCCAGTCGGGGTTCGTGAACGTGCTCGTGTTCTCGAGGAGGAGCCCGCGCCGGTTGAGGCACAGATCCAGGTAGGGCGTGGTCAGCGTTCCCGTGAGCGTTCGGCCTGCCGAGGGGTCGTACTTCACGGTCCCGAACCCCATCAGGCTCATGTGGATGCCCACGTTCGTGTAGCGCGACGTGTTCAGGTCCATCGTCATGATCGCCCAGCGCGTCTCGGCTCCGCGGTCGATGTCGGTGGCGCTGCGCGGGAAGAAGTTGCAGGACGTGTTCAGCGACTCGTGCAGCACGATGTTGCCCGGGACGGTCGTGTCGCCCCTCGTGATGATGATGCGCATCGCGGCGTTGCGCATGAGGGAGCGGGCGCGCGCGGTCTCGAAGATCGACAGCGTCTGCCTGGGGACGGAGCCCAGGGTGCTCCTCTTGCGGCTCTCCATGAGGGCCGGTGCCGCGATGGCTGACATGATGCCGATGATCAGCACGACGATCATCAGCTCCACGAGCGTGTAGCCCGTGGGCCTCCATGCCGTTGCCTGCTCCTTTTTCGCTTCTCGCTTCATCACGGGTCATCTATTCTGCAAGGCCCGTGCCTACTTCTCCGGTCTGTCCGGATCCGGGAGATCGTTGCAACCTGCTGATAACATTGAGAAGATCTCGCGGCATCCTCCCGGGCGGGCGGGGGCGGGGCCGTGGCTGCCCTGCGCTGGACGCGCTCCGGTTATGAACTTTTTGCACAGTCGGGTAAAAAGTGCGTTATCGAGTGTAGAACGTATTCTTATATATGAGAGGGCCTCCGGGCACTGGTTGTTCATGAAGGATCGCAAGGTCGACCGCCGGGATTTTCTCCACAGATCCGCGAGAACCGCTGCGGCCCTGGCCGCGGCGGGAGCGGCCGGAACCTTCGCCTTCACGCGCCGGGCCTCCCGGCCTCCTGTCCGCAGCTTTCGTGCAATCCGCGCGCCGCTCAGGCCCGTCGAGGTGGACAGGCCCGCCCCGCTGCTGGCCGTGGTGAAGCGCCGCGAGGCGGGCGTCGGACCGGTGGACGGAGGGGCGCTCGTCAGACGCGCCATCGAGTGCCTCGGAGGCATCGAGCGTTTCGTCTCCCGCGGCGACCGGGTGGTCGTGAAGCCCAACGTGGGCTGGAACCGCCTGCCCGAGCAGGCCGCCAACACGAACCCCGAGCTCGTCGGCGCGGTGGTGGCGCTGTGCATGGACGCCGGCGCCCGCGAGGTGGTGGTGACCGACAACACCTGCAATGCGCCGCGCATGTGCTTCAACCGCAGCGGGATCCGGGACGCGGCCCTTGTCTCGGGCGGCAAGGTGGTCATCCCGGATTCCGGGGACTTCGTCACGGTCGACGTGAACGGCCGGGCCATCGAGCGCTGGGCGATCCTGCGCGCCGTCCTCGATGCGGACAGGCTCATCAACATCCCGGTGGCCAAGCAGCACGGCCTGGCCGGCTACACCGGGGCCATGAAGAACCTCTACGGGATCGCGGGGGGCAACCGGGGAAAGCTCCACCACAGGCTCGACGACTCGATCGTGGACCTGACCGAGTGGACGCGCCCCACCCTGAACATCGTCGACGGCGTGCGGGTCCTGCTCGACAACGGCCCGTCGGGAGGCAGCCTGGACGACGTCGTGCGCCGCGATACCGTGATCGCCTCCACCGATCCCGTGGCGGCCGACGCGCTGGGCTGCACCCTGATCGGCAGGAGCCCGGACGAGATCCCGTACATCCCGCTCGGCGCCGAGCGGGGGCTGGGCGAGCTCGAGATCGGGGAGGACCGCCGTGTCGAAGAGCTCGTCTGAGTCCCCCGGGGAGGGCATCCTCGCCGCGCGGCAGGTGCGCCGGGTGAGCCAGGCCGTGTTCCTCGTGCTGTTCTTCGCCTCGTTCTTCGTCCTGGTCCAGGAGGGTCCGAGGATCCCCGGTCTGGAGCTCCAGTTCTTCTTCGACCTGGATCCGCTTGCCTCGATCACGACCCTGTTCTCGACGGGACGCATCTACGGCGGCCTGATCTGGAGCTTCGCGGTCATCGCCCTGACCATCGTCATGGGCCGCGCGTTCTGCGGCTGGCTCTGTCCCATGGGCACGCTGCAGCACGTTGTCGGCTGGATGCGCCGCAGGAAGGCCTCGCTCGCCGTCGAGCGCAATCGGAGCGGGCCGCACCAGAAGGTGAAGTACTGGATCCTCGCCTTTTCGCTCGCCGCGGCGCTCATGGGCAGCGCGCTCGCCGGACTGCTCGATCCCATCGCGTTTCTCGTGCGCGGCATGGCGGAGGGATTCATGCCGGCGCTGGCCGGGATCCTGGAGGCGTTCGCCTCGATGCTGGCCCTCGTGCCCATCTACCCCTTCACCCAGGCGCCCACCGCCGTCTCCCACGTCCTCGGCGTCGAGCTCGGGCTCGCGCCGGAGGGGCTCGTCTCGACCGCCGCGCTGTTCACGCTCCTCGTCTTCGTCGCTGCGCTCGCGGCCGCGGCCTGGATGCCTCGCTTCTACTGCCGTGTGCTCTGCCCTCTCGGAGCCATGCTCGGCCTGCTCGGCCGCTTCAGCCTGTTCGGCCTCGACCGCGACGAGGAGGCGTGCACGCACTGCGGCAAGTGCTCGCAGTCGTGCGAGGGTGGCTGCGATCCCGAACCGGCCGGGGGACGCAGGTGGAAGCCTCACGAGTGCGTCCTGTGCCTCAACTGCCAGGCATCCTGTCCGGACGGTGCGCTGCGCTTCAGGTTCTTTCCCACAGGCCGCCACGCGGCGCTGGACCCGGGCAGGCGCAGCATGCTCGCGAGCGCCGCGGCCGGCCTGGCCTTCGTGCCCGTCGCGCGGGCGGGCATCCCCGGCGAACGCCGGCCCCATCCGCGCCGCGTCCGGCCTCCCGGCTCCCTGCCGGAGGAAGAGTTCCTCGCGCGCTGCCTGCGGTGCGGCACCTGCATGAAGGCCTGCCCCACGAACGTGATACAGCCCGCCGTCACGGAGGCCGCGCTGGAGGGCATCTACACTCCCGTGCTGGTGCCCGTTGCGGGCTACTGCGAGGTGCCCTGCGTGCGGTGCTCCGAGGTCTGCCCCAGCGGCGCCATCGCCCCGCTCACGAAGGAGCAGAAGGGGTGGGAGTCGCGGTCTCCGGGCGTGATCATCGGCGCCGCCGTCATCGACAGGGGGGCCTGCCTGCCCTGGGCGAACCGGACGCCGTGCATCGTGTGCCAGGAGCACTGCCCCACCGCCCCGAAGGCCATCGTGCTCGATGAGGTGGAGGAGACGGGGTTCGACGGAGGCTCCGTCATGATGCAGCGGCCGCACGTGGACCTGTCGATGTGCGTGGGATGCGGCGCGTGCGAGTTCGTCTGCCCCGTGGTCTCGCAGCCCGCGGTGCGCGTGATCGCCTGGAACGAGAGCCGCGAGGGCGGCTCGGATCCCAGGAAGCTGTCCATGTAGCTCGGCTTACTTGATGTCGTCGATGTCGAAGATGGGCTCGATGTCCACGGGGATGTCGGCCTCGTTCACCTGGTCCACGAGGGCCTTCATGTCCTTGCTCATCGTCCCGTACTTCTCGATGAAGGCCTTCGACCCCTCGTAGTCGCCGAGCGCCTCGAGCATCAGCAGGTCGTGTGCGAGGTCCTTGACGGCCGCCTCGATCTTGTCGAACTCGACGGCGAACTTGCCTGTCTGCTCGTCGCGGATGTAGGCGCCCTTCTCGACGAGGTAGTTGAAGATGATCACGTTCGCCTTTCCGTGCGCCTCGTTGGCGCCGAAGCGCACCGAGCGGAAGGTGCCCGCCATGAACGTCACCCAGATGTTCTCGCGCACGTCCTCGGGGAAGTAGCCCTTCTCGATGAGGAAGATCGAGTTGTACATGCCCAGCGTGTCGGCCTTCGCCTCCTCGATCGTCGGGTAGAGCTCCTTGATCTCCTTGCTCACCTCCGTCTTCTCGCCCTCCTTGACGATGGTGCCGGGGCCGACGGAGTGCGAGATCTCGTGCATCAGCGTGTGGTTGAAGAACTGCTCGAACGTCACCTTCCCGGCCTGGTCCTCGGCGGTCACGATGGGGGCGATGCGCTTCATGATCACGTCGTACTTGCCGTGCATCATGTTGCGCAGGATCACCTTCTTTGCGCCCCCGTTCTTGTGCTCGCGCACCTTCTCGTCGTTGGGCAGGTTGAACGCCAGCGTCTGCACGCCCGCCTTCGCGTCGCCCGCGGAGTAGATGAGGTCGACGACGGCCACGGGGCTCTTCGCGCCACGGTTCTTGTTCTGGTGCTCCTCCGGTATGGGCAGGTTCGACTCCATCTCGGGCAGGTGGTTCTTGATCTCCTCGAGCTGTGCGCTCCGCTCCGGGTCGCGGATGCAGATGTAGGCCTCGAACGCCGCCTTGTACCCGAGAAGCTCGTCCTCGTAGACCTCGTACGGGCCGATGGTGACGTCGATGACGTGGTCCTTCACGTTCACCCAGTCCATGTCCGACCGGAAGTAGTCGTTCGACCCGAAGGCTTCGGCCCGGCTCTCGAGGAACGTCTTCAGGCTCTCGTTCTCGGCGTGCGAGGCCGCGGTTCGCAGGTGCGCGGCCGCCGGCTCGAGCCACTCCTTGTAGTGCTCGCTGTAGGGGACCGCGGCGAGCCTCTTCTCCTTCGTCCTGGTCAGCACGGTGAACGGTGCGCGGAACGCCTGCTCGTCACCTGGGTGCTCCTCGATCCACTTCTCGA
Organism: Deltaproteobacteria bacterium; assembly: GCA_019310245.1. Classification (GTDB taxonomy): domain Bacteria; phylum Myxococcota_A; class Polyangia; order DRWM01; family DRWM01; genus JAFDER01. The sequence goes on along the minus strand of JAFDER010000004.1, from coordinate 8,549 downwards.
ACTCCGCCTTGTCCATGTTCGCCGGGTAGAAGGTGGCGCCCTTGAGCTTCCTCGGCACGTTGATGAAGGGCCTGTTGTGATCGAGACGGTCGTAGGGGCCGAACATGATCCGGAAGTAGTGGGCGATGTCCTCCTTGCCCGGGTCGTCGCTCCTCTCGAGATCCACCCTGAGCTGGACGTTGCGCCGGGAGACCTGGCGGAGGAACATCTCGTCCATCAGGTCTGCCGCTGCGAACAGCTCCTTCAGCATGGCCCGGTGCCCGTCGGTGAGCGGGCCGCGGCTCCACTCGAGCTTGTACTGCTCGAACTTGGTGAGCTGCTTCTGGATCCTCTCCCAGGCGGCGAACTGGCTCGTCGGCTTCTCCACCTCGGGCGTCACTTCCGGCTCCTCGGGCGTGGGCATCTCTTCCCCCTTCGGCTGGGTCTTGGGCTTGCAGGCCGCCGTGGTGGCCACGAGGGCGGCCGCAAGCAGGGTGGTGCAGGTCCATCTCGTCATGATCTTCCTCCGGCTCTGGGGTGGGATCTCGTTGCAACCACGCTGCTCCCTGCCCAAATTTCAGGACGGGAACGATTTAACCGCCCGGGGCCCCGGACTGCAAGGCTTCAGTGGCCCGCGTGGGATCTTTACAGCTGTTGTCGGATCCCATACGATATCGAGCGCACATGCTCCGGGGCCATGAAAAGTCCCGCAGGATGTCGAGTCATTCAGGGACTTTGGCCGTGTGAGGAGCTCTCGATGTCTTCCCTGACATCCTACCTTGCCCAGAAGGGCGCCGTGAATCCCGCCCGGCTCCAGAAGGCTCTTCTCAACCAGGCCATCAACGGCGGCAGCACCAGCCTGAGCCTGCTCGAGGTCGAGGCCATCTCCGGGGAGCAGCTCGTCGAGATGACGGGCAGGTTCTTCCACCTCTCCACCGTCAGCCTCTCCGACTGCCTGTCCGCCGATCCGGACGTGGTCCGCTCGCTTCCCCGGACGCGGTGTGAGGATCTGGGCCTGGCTTCCGTGGGTCGCGAGGAGGGCGGGCTTCTCGTGGCCTGCGTGGAGCCTCCTGCAGGCACGGCACTCGGGCTCCTCGAGCGGGATGCTCCGGGCAAGCTCACCTTCGTCATCGCATCTCCCGTGGCCGTGGCGCTCACGCTGGCGCTGCGCCACGGCGTGGACCTCGATCCCCGGATCGCGGCGCTCGTTCGCAGGGATGGACCTCTCGAGCCGGAAGGCCTGGACGAGAGCGTGTGCGCTGATCTCGAGGCCCTCATGGACGAGGCCTCGGCCGGAGCTCCCTCCGGTGGGACCGAGGAGGTGGAGGAGGAAGAGGACGACGACGACGACTGGGACGACGACTGGGACGACGAGGACGACGAGGAACCGCCGGAGGGAGAGCGCGACTCCATCGTCGGCAAGTACATCATCGTCAACCGCATCGGTGCGCGCAAGCGACGCCCCTCCATGCAGAACGTCCGGCCCGCCGGGCTCGAGGAGCCCGGCGAGGAGGAGGTGAAGCGGCAGCCCGATGGCATGGGCGCGGAGGTCACCTTCACCGACGGCTCGCTGAAGGCGTCGAAGGAGACGCGGCCGAGCCGACCGAGCTCCGTGCCTCCCCCACCCAGGCCGAAGACTCCGGCGAGGGCCATGCCGGAGTCCGTCCCGGCCGCCATCCTCAAGGAGGTCGTCGAGGAGTACCTGGAGGACGGCTACAGGCCTCCCCCACGCGTTCCCAGGTCACGGTCCGCGCCCGAGCCGGCCCGGCCCGCGAAGAAGCAGGCCGACGTCAAGGTCACGCGGACCGTGAACGTGACCCCTCAGCCTTCCGAGCCCGTCAAGGTGGACAGGGCCGAGGAGCCTGCGCGCCGCAAGCCCCGGCGGAAGGTCGAGACGAAGACGCTGCACGGAATGGCGGTCCTCGACGAGCTCGGCAGCGCCCCGGACGGTGCGGTGCAGGGGTACTCCGTCGAGGTCTCCGAGATCATGAGCCTCTCGGACGTGCTCGCCGAGATCGAGACTTCCGACGGCGCGGGCGGCATCACCGACGTCGTGCACCGCTACGCCCTGCAGTTCTTCGATTTCGTGCTCATGATGCGCTACAGGAGGGGCAGCTTCGAGCTCGCCGGCGTCTCCTCGCGCGGCTGGGCCTGGCCGCTGGACAGGCTCCCGACACGGATCATGGGATACGATCAGCTGCCCGAGTCCGTTCGCAAGGTCGGACAGCCGCATCTCGGCCCCGTGGACGAGGATGGAAAGATCGCCGAGGTCATCAGGGCCGTTGGCCGGTCTCTGCCTGCCAACGGCATGCTCATGCCCATCTCGCTCAAGGGTCGCACCATCGTGATGATCTACGGCGACAACGGCGAACGTTCGACCGCCTTCGACGAGATCAACGACCTGTTCCACGCCACGTGGGTCGCGACGAACACGTTGCTGGGGCTCCTCGAGGAGCGCAGGCGCTAACGCGCTACTTCTTGGCGTCGAGGCCGGGGAGGATCACCACGTCGTTCTCCGGCCTGATGTCCTTGACGTCATCCCAGAGATCCCGGGCGACCAGGAGCTGGCCAGGCTGGCGGCCTCCCTTGGTTCCCAGCTTGGGCTTGACCGAGTAGAGGATGTCGACCACGGATCGCCAGCGCCACCCCTCCGGCAGGGTGCGCGAGAGCACCGCGATCTCCTCGTCCGTCAGCTTCTTTCCCTTGCCGGCGTGGTGCTTCTTCCACCACTTCTTGAGCCTCGGCGGCGAGGCGAGCTGCCACTTGCCGTCTGCGTCCACGGCCATGTAGGGCCCGCGATCGACGACCGTCGACTTGACGATCCTGTCGCCCTGCTTGATGTAGACCGTCGAGCCGCACGGCAGCCAGCGGTGGGCCACCCCCTCGCGTGCGCCGTCCCACTTCCAGTCCTCCTTGGGCTCGCCCATGTGCCTGAGGCAGGAGAGCGTCCGGCCCACGGGATTGTAGAACGTGACATCCACCCCGGACATGCCACGGAATGCACATCGAGTTCGACTGGTATAGAAAGATGTCCTGGCCGAATACTGCCCTTGTCTGCCGGGATCTGCTTGACTCTGCCAGCTCTTCGGGACACACTGTGAGTAGTCTCAGGGGTGGGACCTTGCTCGTGCTCCCCGACGCCGAGAATGGACGTGTCGGAGGAGAAAAAATGGCCCGGCGAGGTTGGGGGGGGACCTGCCGGGCCGACTTTTACAATACTTAAAGCCCGCCCATCGTCAATAGACAATATATGACAGCGTATGCCTCGGCTCGACTTGATCCCGGAACTTGGATAACCTTGCACGGCACATGACGGACGGACCCGCGAAGGAGAAGGGCAGGAGGAGCCTGGGCTCGAAGCTGCGCACGAGCTTCGTGACGGGGCTCGTCGTGATCCTGCCCCTGTTCATCACGTTCCTGCTCCTGCGCATCGTCACCGGCTACCTGCGCTCCTCGCTCCACGGCACCTTTCACGCGCTGTTCAAGCTCGTTGCCGGGGCGGATCTCGCGGCCTCGCCCTACTACGATGCCGTGGAGACCATCCTGCTGTTCGCCATCGGCCTTCCCATCGTCCTCCTCTTCATCCTCTTCGTCGGCTGGCTGGCGCGGCAGTACATCGGTCAGCGCATCCTGCGATCCGGGGAGGTGGTGCTCAAGCGAATCCCCCTCATCGGCGGCATCTACGACGCCGTCAAGGAGCTGGTGAACACGATCTTCATGAGGGGCTCGAGCGCGTACCGCAGCGTCGTGCTCGTGGAGTACCCGAGGCCCGGCGTGTGGGTGCTGGGCTTCGTGACCGCGCTGAGCAGGGGCGAGGTCCAGAGGCGGACGGAGAAGGAGGTCCAGGGCATCTTCGTTCCGACCACTCCCAATCCGACCTCCGGGTTCCTCATCTACGTCCCGCGGGAGGAGCTCGTGCCGCTCGACATGAGCGTGGAGGAGGGCATCAAGCTCGTCATCTCGGGGGGCGTCGTCGAGCCTCCCGTCCATCCGGAAGAGAGCCCGTCTACTGATACATGAGAAGGGGCACGCCCGACTTCTCGAGCAGGACCTCCAGCGTGGAGCCGAAGATGCGGTCGTGCAGCGTGCGCTTCGAGTGGATGCCCAGAGCGATCAGGTCGGCCCCGCTCTCGAGGGCATAGGAGAGGATCCCGTCGTCCGGGTCGCCCTTCTTGACCTTGAACGAGCCGACTTTCAGGCCATGGCTCCTGAGGAACTCCTGTCCCTGGGTGGCGAGCTCCTTGCCGTGCACGATGTCGTCGTCGTCCTTGACGAGGGAGATGGCGTTGATCTCGGCATCCTTGAACATGGGCACGTGGCTCATGAAGTAGGACAGCCGCGAGCAGGCCGGCGAGAAGTCGGTGGCGAGCAGGATCTGCTTGACCGGCCTGTAGGTCTTGGGGACCGCGAGCACGGGACGGATCGTCTCGCGCACCAGGTCGCGGAGGGTCGAGCCTCCCTCCTTTCCGGATCCGAAGATGAAGTAGGTCCGCAGTCCCAGGATGATGATGTCGGAGAACAGGCTGTCGAGGTAGATCCTCTTGATGGGCGTGCCCACCTTCATGAGGCGGGCCACGTCGACTCCTTCCTTCGCGCAGGTGGACTCGAATACGTCGAGGAGCGACTCCACGTGCTCTCTGGCCTTGGCCTCGCGCACCTCGTCGAGCTGCTTCTTGTAGTACGAGCCTCCGAGCGGGACGTAGATGGAGTCGCGCTCGATGCCCTCCATGTCAACGATTCCCATGCCGGTCACGGTGGCGCCGTGGGCCTTGGCCAGCTCGAGCGCGTGCGTGGTGGCGCACTGCGAGTACTCCGAGCCGTCGAGTGCGACGAGGATGTTCTTGATCATTCCTTCCTCCGCGAAGATGGGGCAGAATCTACCATGTCATGGCAAGAAGCGCCTAGCCCGGGTCGGGAGGCGTGTATCCCAGGTCGTTCGTGAGGATGAACTCGGCCACCGCCGAGAGCCTCTCCCTGCCGGTCAGGTAGAACGTGTGGGTCCCTGCCGTCAGGTCCATGAGAGCGGGGTCCTCCTCGGGCGTGTCGCAGAATCCCGTGTCCGTCCGGTAGGTGACCTGGTCCCAGTACCAGTCGCGCGCGATGCTCGTGCCGCACTGCTGCATGACGTCCCACACCGGCCTGTCGCTGGGGATCGCGTCCCACGACCAGTAGAACGAGTCCTCGCTCCCGCTCTCCCACCACACGAGGCCCCAGAGCACGTAAGTGTCCTCGCATGGGATCTCGATGTCGATCGCCGCCTGCCCGTCGCTGGTCGCGACGTTCTCGATGAACGTGCCGATGTACTCCCGGCTGCTCTCGGCCGTCTGGAACCCGCTGTCGAGCGTCATGTCCTCGGCCTCGAACGGGATCTGAACGAACGCGCAGCCTCCGTCCGGAGGCGGGTCGGAGACGGGGTCGGAGACGGGGTCTGGGGCGGCGTCCTCCTCCGCGTCCGGCGTGGCGTCGTCCAGGGGGTCCCCGTCCCCGTCGGGCGCGCCGTCCGTCTCCAGGTCCGCCGGAGGCGGGTCTGCCGCGCCATCCGTGCCTCCGTCGGTGCCCGTGGTGACGGTTCCGCCGCATGCCCCGATGACGAGCATCACGGCCGCCGCGAGCGTGATGAGCTTGACGTCCTTCATGGTCCCTCCTCGCAAGACCCCCTCTAGAAGCAGTATCCGTACGTTGCGCCGTCGAACGAGATCGTGACCGGCAGGCCGGTGCCGCCGTCCACGAACTCGGTGCACCCCAGGAAGCAGGAGTCCATGGGCGTGAGTGTGCAGTAGGCGATGCACTCGTTGTAGGGCGTGCCGCTGCAGAAGTGGCCCGGCCCGCAGTGCGATTCCAGGGTGCAGAACGAGCCCGCGCCGCCCACGCCCGAGTCTGCCGTGCAGTCGGTCAGATCGGTCCCCGTGCCCGTGAGCTCGTAGAGCATGCACTTGGAGCCGCTCGGGCACCCGGTGCTGGTCACCAGGTTGCAGCCTAGGGAGCAGATCGAGTCCGTCGTGCCCGTGAACGCCTCCCAGCAGACGGACGCGTCGCCCGGGCAGTCGATATCCGAGTCGCAGAACGGGTAGCAGGCTCCGGCCGATCGGCCCTCGTCCGAGGGCAGCTCCACGCAGATGAGGCCGGCCGCACATTCCGAGTCGAGAGTGCACGAAGCGCCCTTGAGCCCCGTGCCGGCCGTCACGCACGCGCGCGCGGGGCCGGTCACCAGGCTGCACTTCTGTCCGGACAGGCACCCGCAGTTCGGCACCAGGCCGCAGGGCGTCTCGAGGCAGCTCGAGCAGTGGTAGGTGGAGTCGCAGATCAGGCCCGATCCGCACGTGCCGCAGCTCCCGCCGCACCCGTCGTCGCCGCACGTGCGGCCCGTGCAGTCCGGCGTGCACACGCACCGGCCGGTGGTCGTGTCGCAGAACGAGGGCGATGTACACGTGCCGCAGCTACCCGAGCATCCATCCGAGCCGCAGGTCCTGCCCGAGCAGCTGGGAATGCACACGCAGTGGCCCGACATGTCGCAGTCGGGCGTGGGTGACGAGCAGGTGCCGCAGCTTCCCCCGCACCCGTCGTTGCCGCAGGCGCGCCCCGTGCAGTCCGGAGTGCAGGACAGGACGCAGCGGCCGCCGACGTCGCAGATCTCGCCCGACCCGCACGTGCCGCAGGACGCGCCGCAGATGGGGTCGGGCCCGCAGACGCGGCCCAGGCAGGAGGGCACGCACACGCACACGCCCGACGAGTTGCACACCTCCCCCGCGAGCGGGTCGCAGTCGCCGCACGAGACGTAGCAGACCGGATCGAGCCCGCAGTCTCGGCCCGTGCAGTCCGGCACGCAGGAGCCGCAGGCTCCGGGAGCGAAGCCCTCGTCGATCAGCGTGTCGCAGTCGTCGTCCCGGCCGTTGCACAGCTCCTCGGGGATGGTGCAGTCGTCGGGCCCGGGAACCGCGCAGTCGGTGCCGCAGATCCCCGTGCCGAGCGAGCCGCAGAGCGTGGTGCACGTGATCTCCGCCCCGACCGAGCAGGGGAATCCCTCCTCCACGTTGCCGTCGCAGTTGTCGTCCACGCCGTTGCACTCCTCGGTGCCCGACGTGAAGGTGCAGGCGTACTCGCAGCCCGTCTCGCCGTCGATGTCCCAGAACCCGTCCGCACAGGACGAGACGCACGTCGCGTCCACGCAGTCGACCACCATGTTGATGCCCTCGGGCGTGCACGCCATGGAGCAGCCGCCGCAGTTCATGGGATCGGACGACAGGTCCACGCACGCGTCCCCGCACATCTCCTCGCCCTCCGGGCAGCCGGGAGGCGTCTCGGGCTCTCCGACGTCGGCCTCCGCATCCCCCGTGTCCGTCACGTCGTGCTGGACGATCACGTCGGGAACGCCCGGGCTCGTCGCACAGGCGGTCAGGGCAAGGATGACGGCCAGGGAACCACATCGACCGACGCGCATGCTCTCTTCCCTCCCCCGAGGTGCTCGAAGACCCCGGGAATGTTGCAAGTTCCAGTCATACTGTACATTGACCCCGGGACGAGGGCAAGAAGATGCGCTGTGTGGGTTGGGGAACCTAGAGGATCAACGTGGCGTCGATGACGACCACGGCGTTGAGCGTCACGGCCGCCTCGCCGAGGATCGCGAAGGCCTCGTCCATCTGGAGCAGGGCGCAGGCCGTCTTGTTCGCCGGCAGCTCGCCGTTGATCATGGCCTGCATGGCCGGGGTGAAGCTGGCCGAGAAGCCGTCCACGCCCGCGAGGATGGCGTCCGCCTCGGCCGTGGCCGCGAGGATGCGTCCCAGGTGGTGCGAGATCTCGAGGATGTTGTCGATGCCCGAGGTGTCCACGCCGAAGTCGATCCGGGGCGGATCGCACTCCACGCTCGCCTCCACGCGAGCCTCGAACTGCGCCTCGCAATCGGCGTCCATGCTGGGCGGCCTGACGGTGCCCTCGCACGAGCCCTCGCAGTGTCCCTCGCAGGTGGCCTCGCACTGGGCGTTGCACTCGCCCGAGTCCACGATGACCCCGCACTCGCCGTGGCACTCGCCCGTGCAGGAGCCCTCGATCCTCGTCTCGCACCGGCCGGTGCACGTTCCGGAGCACGATCCCTGGCACTCCCCGCTCACCTCGTAGGAGCAGGTACCCGAGCACGTGCCGTAGCACGTGCCGTAGCACTCGGTCGTGGATTCGATGGAGCACTCGCCGTGGCAGGTCCCCTCGCAGTAGGCCTCCACGCTCGGCAGCCTGCACTCGCCCGTGCAGCCTCCCTGGCATGTGCCCTCGCAGCGTCCCTCGCACCGGATGTCCACCTCGCCCGGGTCGACCGTGACGTCGCACTCGGCCGCGGCCTGGACGGCCACGTCCACGTCCGCACGGCACTCGGCGGGCTCGTACGACGCGTTGAAGGTCACCCCCCCGGTCGAGAACGCGTCGTCGATCGCGGCGCGGATGTCAGCGAGGCTCGCGTCCGCCGGCAGGCCCAGGGTGACCCTCAGGTCGGCGATCGCGTCCTCCACCTTGGAGCTGACGATCCCGGTCGAGGCGTCCAGGGCGATCACTGCGCCGAAGAACGAGTCGACCTTTGCGTCTCC
>JAFDER010000349.1 GCA_019310245.1 Deltaproteobacteria bacterium | reverse complement strand
GGGGCGTCGTCACCGAGCGAGCCGAGGAGCGCCATGATGCCCGAGGACTTGACCTTCTCCTCCAGGCGGGCCTTGCGGTCCTCGTCGTCCCAGCCGGACTCGTCCATGGGCTTGACCTTCTTCATCTTGGGCTTGTCGCTCCCGCCCTTGAGCCCGCCCGAGCCGCGGCCGTAGCCGGATCCCGAGCCTCCGCCTCCGCCCTTGCCGATCGTCCCGAGCCCGTCCATGCTTCCGCCCGGCTCCTCCGATCCCGTAAAATCCCCCTTCTTGCGGACGCCGTACCTGTTTCCGTCGTAGGTCTGGTCCTTGGCAGACTGGGCCATCTGGCCCTCCTCGCCCATTTCGCGGCTCGTGGCCTGCGGCGCGGCTTGCCGCTCGACCTCCCCGGCGGCTTCCTCGGCAGCCCACTCGGCTTCCTCGAAGGCCTCCTTCGACCTGTACGAGCAGCCGTATGGCAGGAGACTCAGGCCGAAGGCCAGCGAGCCGAAGAGCACCTGGCCGAGGCCTCCCTTCTCCTGCTGCACCTCCTCGCCCGGCATGATGAAGATCTCGAAGGGCGGCCGGAAGGGCAGCATCTCCGCCTCGTCCGCCGGCGGCACGTAGTAGGAAGTGTATGGCGTGATGATCTGGAAGCGCGTCCCGAGCTCCACGAGCGCCTCGCGGCCCGCGTTGGTCTGCGTGAGCGCGTCGAGCCGGCGCGTGGCCCAGCGCAGCTTGAGATCCCCGTGGTCGTCCACGTCCTCCACCTGCGTCCTCATCCTGACCTCGAAGCGCCTGGCGCCGAGCCGGCCCTTGACGCGGATGGCCTCGGGGTCGTCATCGCCCGTGATGCGGCCGATGATGGAGAGCGGCTCGTTGACGCGCAACGTGATGGCGCGCCGCGGATAGAGCCGCTCCACCTCGCCCTCGATCTCGAAGGTCACGTCCGTGAACACGGGCACAGAGGCGTCCGCGAGGATCCGGTAGGCTGTCTCCGCGGCCTCGATGCGGTTCGCGACGCGCGTGGCCTGGCCGGACCCGGAGCACAGGCCGTCGAGCAGGTCCACGTTCGACTCGTCGCCCAGAGCCACGCCGTAGAGCCTCACCGCGTGCGGCAGCTTCGAGAGCCGCTCGAGCAGGCCCTGCAGGTCCATCTCGCCCACCGTGGGGAACGCGTCGCCCACGTACACCACCACGCCGCCCGGCTCGCCGCCGACGACGGACGCGGCCTGGGTGATGAGCGCGCCGATGTCCGTGGCCCCGCCCGTGGCCCTGCGGCTCAGGGCGTCGATGGCCGCCTCCTTGGCCGCGGCCGTGGCCTTGACCGGCTTCCCTCCCTCGGCGCCAACGAGCGTGGCCTCGAGGTCGCCCGCGTGCACCGCGATGGAGTCTTCCTCGTCGAGCTGCTTGAGGAACGAGTCCACGAAGGCCAGGCCCAGGTCCGCGAGGCCCGGGTCCGTGGCGGCCGAGAGATCGGTGACGATGGCCACCCTGAGGTCGCGCGTGGGCGACAGGTCGAGCTTCTCGGGCCGGACGAGGAACTGGGAGTAGAAGTACCTCTCGTCCCCGGCCTCGTTGAGGAGGCCCTCCTCGCCCTCGTACTCGGTCGTCGCCATGAGCACCTGGTCGTCCTCGAGGTCCTCCTGGTGCACCTCGAGCAGCTCGAGGTAGAAGTCGCTCTTGGGCCTGAAGTCCGAGGCCGTGAACACCACCTTGCCCTCGTCCACGCGTGCGCCGAGCCCGGCCTGCACGATCTGCGTGCCCACGTCCTTCAGATCCGCGAACAGCGAGAACTCGCCGATGAGCGGGGCCATGCCCGGCGAACCCATGGGCAGCTTGTAGGTGCGCTTGCGCCCGTCCTCGCCCGAGGGCCGGAGCCACTGCACGTAGCGGAAGGCCACCACCCTCACCTCGCCCGGCTTGATGGGGTAGATGCGCGCCTTGAACTTGCCCGGCGCCGTCCACTCGAGAAGCGCCGGGTCGTGCGTCGAGCCCTCGTAGACGTAGCTCTGGTAGTCCGCGCGCGCCTTGGCCTTCTCCTTGATGTACCCGTCGACGAGCTTGCCGTTGCGGTCCACGGCGAAGCGCTGCAGGACCGCGTCCTCGGGGATCCGGAGCTTGTAGATGCCCTCGAGCGTGTCCGATGCGGGGTTGAAGAACTCCTGCACCGTCTCGGTCACGGCCAGGTCACCGCGGATCGTGACCCGGACGTCGTGCCTGCGGATGACGAGCGGCATGCGCGTCACGCCGAGGCCTCCCGGCCTGCGTGCGAAGATCTCTCCGATGCCCATCGGCGTGTCCGAGGGCCTCGGACCGGCCTCGGCAAGGCCTCCCGTCCAGTCCGTCCACAGCTCCGCGGGCTCCACCTTCGCCTGGTCGCCCTCGGCCGTGAGGATCTCGCCCTCGCGCGCCAGGCCCTTTCCGCCCTTCAGGTCGTACGTCAGCTCGCCCGACGCGGAGTAGGTCTCGAGCCTGCCGCCGCGGTACACGATCGAGATCGACGTGCTCGCCGCGCGCAGGCTGCCGCCTCCGGCCAGCTCGATGCGCACCTGCTCGTCGTCGCCCGCCTCCACCCACAGCCGCCCCTCCTCGAGCGCCAGCACGTCCATGCCCCGGATGGCCACGTTGCTCCGAGCGTCCACCACGACCCGGGCCCCGTTGTCCAGGTCCAGGATCGCGCGGCCCGTCTGGTCGGCCAGCACGTGCGTGCCGTCGATGAGGCGCGTGTCCTCGAGCACGGTGCGCTTGCTCCCCTCCCGGGAGACCTCCACACCGGGCCGGACGAGCCTGACCAGGCCCACCGTCTGGCCCGAGATGGCGAAGTCCTCTCCGCAGCCCATCACCACGACGGCCACGGACGCGAGCACGTGCATTTTCACAGCGGATCTCAGCATTTGGATGGCTCCTTGCCGGTTTGGACCCCATCGGGCACCGGAGGTTGGATACCGGAACCCTTCAGGCGCTGATGATTCTATCTGATGGTTTGAACGATGGTAAGGGCCGTTTGTTCCAGGGGTGCGCCCTGTCAGTTGAGCATTCCCTCTCCCTCGTCCTCTTCGTCGTGCTCGTCGATGGAGGTGAGATCGTCGGGGTCGGCGTCCTTGTCGTCCACCTCGGTCTTGATCTGCTCGAAGTAGGTGTCGATCTCCGTCTGGGTGGCCGCGCTCAGTGCCCTGAGCTCGTCCAGGTCCAGCTCCAGGCCCACGAGCGCGGCGAAGGACTCGAGCACGGCCAGGGAGGCCAGGGGGTAGGATATCTGCGTCAGGTAGTAGGGCAGCTCGCCCAGGAGGCAGATGCCGTTGATGGATCTCTGCCGCGCGATTCCCAGGAGCAGGCCGTTGAGGCCGGAGATCTGGCCCTCCTTCATCACGCTCACGCCCGCCCGCTCGATCTCCTTGGTGAGCTCCGGCCGCGTGGCGCACCCCCAGACGCGCGGGTGCGTCCTGTGGTCGATGTGCGTGACCATGGCCGCGAAGGTGAACACCTCGCTCACGCCGTGCCTCACGCCCAGGTCCAGGATCTCGTTCGACAGGCTCCACTCGCGCCCCTGCACGGGCTGCTCCTCGCCGAGGAAGATGATGAGGTCCCTCTGCGTCCCGCCGAAGCTGTGGAAGTACGCGCGCGACTCGGGCAGCTTGGTGCTCTCGATGAGGCCGTCGTCGATCCCCACGTTCCTCAGCGGGTAGATGTCGTCGGGCTCGAACTCCGCCAGTGGCTTCGGTTCCAGGCTCTCGAGCAGGTACGAGACCGCGCGAAAGGCCACGAGGCCCATGCCCGGCCACCCGGCGACCAGGATCGGATCTCGAAGCTCCGGATTTGCCAGAAAATGCACCTCCTCATCTTAGAACACCCCATCCCGGGGTCAAGTCCCCGGCTGGCACGTTGATCTTCCTCTCTTTCGTTGGCATATTCCTTTCGGCCAGCGGGGTGTAGCTCAGCCTGGTAGAGTGCGAGCTTTGGGAGCTCGATGTCGCAGGTTCGAATCCTGTCGCCCCGACCACGCGCCCGTAGCTCAACCGGATAGAGCATCGGCCTTCTAAGCCGAGGGTTCCGCGTTCGAGTCGCGGCGGGCGCGCCGGAATTACTGGGCTTTTTTGAGCGCCCTTCCCTCACCTCTCCGCGAACACGACCAGAACGTGACCATCGTGTCCGCCTCGTGGGCGTCGAGCACACTCGCCGCGGTCGAGATGAAGTCCGGCGCGACGTGCGCGTAGCGCGTGGTCACAGGAGATCAGAA
>JAFDER010000348.1 GCA_019310245.1 Deltaproteobacteria bacterium | reverse complement strand
GGGCATCGAGCACTGCGTGGGAGGCTTCATCGTCTGCACGGGAGACGTGGGGCCCGTGACCGAGACCTGCGACGGTCTGGACAACGACTGCGACGGCGCCGTGGACGACTCCGTTCCGGGCACGGGAACTTCCTGCGGCATCGACACCGGCGAGTGCTCGTTCGGCACGATCCAGTGCGTGGGCGGGACGATGACCTGCCAGGGAGGCACCGAGCCCGTGGCCGAGGTGTGCGACGGCCTGGACAACGACTGCGACGGCACGGACGACGACGGCGATCCGGGGGGCGGGGCCTCCTGCGGGGACGGCACGGGCGAGTGCACTCCCGGCACGGAACACTGCACCTCGGGCTCGATCACGTGCACCGGATACGTGGGACCGACGGCGGAGGTGTGCGACGGCCTGGACAACGACTGCGACGGCACCGCGGACAACGGCAACCCCGGAGGCGGAGCCGCATGCGGGATCTCGACGGGCGAGTGCTCCCAGGGCGTGGAGGCCTGCACGGGTGGTGCCATCGTGTGCACGGGCTTCGTGGGTCCCACGACCGAGGCGTGCGACGGCCTGGATAACGACTGTGACGGATCGGTGGACGAGGACTGGCTCTTCGACTGGGACATGGACAACTGCGGCGGGTGCGGCGTCAGGTGCCGCGACACGGTCAGCACGCACGCCATCGTGATCTGCAACGTGGGCTCGTGCGAGGTGGTGGGCTGCGATCCGGACTGGTGGCCCGGCCCGGCGCAGGGCTGCACGTCCGGGCCGGCCTGCTGCACGTACAACTGCGTGTACTCTGGAACCGAGCTGTGCGATGGCGAGGACAACGACTGCGACACCCTCGTGGACACGGCCGACTCCGACATGGCCACCGTGCCGAACTTCTGCGAGAGCGCGGGAGAGTGCGCAGGCGCGTCCCCCGTGTGCACGACGAGGTGCGGGTCCACGAACTGGTTCTGCAACTACGGTCCGAGCGTGACGCTCAACGCGTCTGACTGCACGAGCATCGATCCCGAGCCCGGCTCGGTCACGCCGTCGTGCGACAACCTGGACAACGACTGCGACGGCGCCGTGGATGAGCACTTCCCGCTCAAGGGCACGGTCTGCTCGGAGGGCATCGGCGCATGCCGGGACACGGGCGTGTACGTGTGCGACGGTCCGGGCGCCTCGCTCGAGTGCAACGCCGTCCCCGCATCGCCGGGCAGCGAGACGTGCAACGGCCTCGACGACGACTGCGACGGTGCCGTGGACGACTTCGGACCCACCGATTACTCGATCATCGGCGCCGTGAACGTCAGCGGGATGTGGATCTTCCAGCACGAGGCCTCGAAGCCCGACGCCTCGAGCTGCGATCCGGGAACCGAGACCTACGACGGAGGCGGCCTGCTCGAGAGCAAGGCCTGCTCGAGGAGCGGGGTGCAGCCCTGGACGAACGTCTCGTGGACCGACGCCCGGCGTGCCTGCCAGAACCTCGGAGCCGGCTGGGACCTGTGCACGGCGCCCGAGTGGGAGAACATCTGCGAGACGTCGTTGAACTGGAATTATCCCTACTCGGACACCTACGTCTCGAACTGGTGCAACGGAAACGACTTCGACACGGACTGCCCGTGCGGCCCCCCCTGCCTCCCCGCCGGCGACAACGACGAGGTGCTGGACACGGGAAGCCGTCCCAGCTGCACGTCGACCTGGGGCTCGACGGACGTCTTCGACCTGAGCGGGAACGTCAAGGAGTGGACGGGAACGTGGGTCACCGGAGGCTACTACGAGATCCGGGGAGGCTCCCAGAACGTGCCCGAGGGAGGCCTGACCTGCCAGTTCGACTTCGTGATAGGCGATCCCACCTTCACGTTCTTCAACCTCGGCTTCAGGTGCTGCCACCCCTGAGCTGCCCTCCACGCGAACCGGAAACAGAGTTCTCGAACTGAGGGGATGACTCCACGTCGAAAACGTGCTCTATAATTGCGGCTTTTGCCGCCATGACGAATCAGACTTCCAGTGTCCCGTCCCCGACCGGGCGCACGTCCCTGCCCCGCTGGGCGGTGACCTCCGCGTTCGCGATCATCGTCGCGACGCAGGTCTTCTTCTCGTTCCTCGGCATCTCCGAGCAGTGGGTCAGGGGACACAACGGCTGGAACAACGCGGCCTACCACCAGTCGGCCCGCAACACGCTGCGCTGGAACGTCCTGTTCCCCATCTAGTTCTACACGGGAAACGCGGCCCCCGGGCCGGAGAAATTCTACACCCACCATCCCCTGGCCATGCACCTGCACAACACGGCCAGCCTCCGGCTGTTCGGCGACAGCGAGGCCTCCATCAGGCTCGTGCCCGCGCTCCACGGGGTGTTCGCCGTGATCATGCTCTTCTTCTTCGTGCGACGCTTCTGGGGTGACCTGCACGCCGTCCTGGCGGCGGCCGTGTACCTCGTCTTCCCCATCAACCTGATCTACTCGAACATGATGAACCACTCGAGCGGGTTCATCGCCTGGAGCCTGCTCTTCCTGTACTGCTACCTGAGCTACCACGAGGCGCGCGACGCCGGCAGGCCGTGGGTCCGCTGGCACCTCGGCCTCCTGGGGGCCTTCTTCATGGCGGGCATGTGGGACTGGCCCGCCTACTACGTTGCCCTCATCACGGCCTTCCACTGGTTCTTCCACTCGATCATGAGGCAGAAGCGCGCGGGCCGGCCCTGGTGGATGCCGGGACTGGACGTCCTCCTCCTGGCATCGTTCTGCATCCTCGTCCTCGCGAACTTCGGCGGCCACTTCCTGCTCGTCAAGATTGCCATGGGCTCGATCAAGGACATCGAGGGCACGATCAGGAACCGCTGGGACCTGGCCTGGGGGAGCTACTTCTGGCATCTGAGGCACGCCCCCAGGCTGCTGTTCACGATCCCGATCCTGGCCATCTGCGCCGCCTGGCTGATCGCCCTGCTCGTCCGACTCGCCCGGCGGCGCACACGGGCCCGGGACCTCATGCTGCTCGTCTACGCGGCCGGCGGCATCACGCACTACGCGATCTTCAAGTGGAGCGCCTTCGCCCACTGCTACTGGGCATGGACCCTGATGCCCTTCATGGCCGTCGCCGTGGCGGACACCGTGATCTGGCTCGGGAGACTGCCGAGACGGTTCCTCGTCAAGCGGTTCATGGGCCCCTGGCCGCGCCGCATCGGCACGGCGATGGGCCTCGCGGCGTGCCTCCTGCTGCTGCCCCTGCTCCTGCGCTCCATCGACCTGGTGCCCAGGGGGCGCAGCGTCGGCGGGTCCATGTGGTTCCTCGAGCGCGTGCGCGGCAACTACATCGAAACCTACAACTCGGGCCGCCCGGAGCTGCGCTTCGCCAGGTTCGTGAAGCAGAGGACGAACCGCAGCACGGGCGTGCTGGTCCACAGGAGCTTCAACTCGATCTACCCGGAGTGCCGCTTCGACATCACGATGGACCGCGAGATCATGTACGTCAACGGACTGCCCAAGGTGCTGCCCGACCGCGCGCACCTGCCCGAGGGGTGGGTGTTCATCGGGATCGTCGAGCGGTTCAGCCGGCACAGGATCGCCAGGCTGGCAGCCAAGCACCCCTACGCGCAGTACGGCAAGTTCTTCCTGCTCGACCTGAGGCGGACCGGCATCGACGCGGAGCTCTACCGGCTCGAGCCCCGGCCCATGAACTTCGCCTGGCGGTACCTCGTCAGCCCCTTCGAGGGTCCCATCGAGCCGGTGCGCATGACGGGCATGGAGGAGGCGTTCCTCGAGGAGATCGCCTCGGTCAAGGCCATCCCGCAGAGAGCGCCCAAGAAACGACCGAAGAAGAAGCAACCACCCGTGAAGCTGCACCCGTCGAACATGCTGCCCAGGACCCACTGAGCGGACCGCTTGCCTCCCGCCCGCCTGGCGGTCATCATGAACCAGGATATGTGGGTGCGTTGCACGATGGTCCTTTTGTTTCTCGCGCTGGCGCGGTCCTCGATCGGCCTCGCCGCCGAGGCGGGTGAGCCGTACAGCCACTACGAGGCCGAGGTGGACCGGCTCATCGAGAAGGGCGACGGGTACGTCGAGGCCGGGAAGCACGGAAAGGCGGTCCAGTGGTACCTGGACGCCTTCGAGCTCATGCCGCTTCCCGGCCTGCTCGAGAAGATCGCCTCATGCTACCTCGCCATCGGACAGGAGGCCCAGGCCGAGCAGTACTACCGCAAGCACCTCGCCATGCTCCACGGGATCGACGACGAGCAAGA
>JAFDER010000055.1 GCA_019310245.1 Deltaproteobacteria bacterium | reverse complement strand
GCGAGATCGGACCCGAGGCCGAGGTGTGCAACGGGCTGGACGACGACTGCAACGGCCTGGTGGACGACGGCCTGGGCCTGGGGGATGCGTGCGGCACGGACGAGGGCGAGTGCGAGGAGGGCCGGTGGGTGTGCAACGACCGGGGCGAGCTCGAGTGCATGTTCGGCCGCGGCCCGAGCCCGGAGATCTGCGACTGCCTGGACAACGACTGCGACGCGCTGATCGACGAGGAGAACCCGTGTCCCGAGGGCCTGTGCGTGGACTGCTCGTGCGCGGGCCCGTGCAACCCCACCGAGGAGTGGCCCTGCCCGAGCGGACGTGCGTGCATGGAGGTGGACGGCGAGGACGGGTACTGGTGCGTGGGCGACCCGTGCGAGGACGTGGTCTGCGAGGACGAGTGCGACCGGTGCCTGAGCGGCGCGTGCGTGAGCCCGTGCGTGGGCGTGGACTGCGGGAGCAACATCTGCGTGGTCTACGACGACTGCTCGGCGCGCTGCGTGCCGGACGACTGCTATGCGCCCGGCAACGAGTGCCCCGACTGCGAGCGGTGCCGCGCCGGCACGTGCGAGACCGACCCGTGCTGCGACGTCACCTGCCCGGAGGGCCAGTTCTGCCGCGAGGGCGAGTGCCACGACGTGTGCGGCGAGGAGGACGTGTGCGATCCCGGCTCGTACTGCTACGACGGCGAGTGCATCGAGGATCCGTGCCACGACGTCACGTGCACGGGCGGACGGATCTGCGTGGACGGCGCGTGCGTCGAGGATCCGTGCGAGGACGTGATCTGCCGTCCCGAGCAGACGTGCATCGACGGAGACTGCGTGGACCCGCCCTGCGCCTTCATCGAGTGCCCGGAGGGCCACGAGTGCGTGGACGGCACGTGCGTGGATTCGGACATCGCACCTCAGCCCGACGAGGCGCCCGAGACCTCGCCGGACGCGGACACCGATGCGTCCGTCCCGGGCCATGACATCCTGGCCACGGGTGCGGGCGGGTGCGCGGGCTGCACCGTCGCCGGCGGTGGACCTGACGGCCCGGGAGCCGCCTGGCTCCTCGTCGTGGGCCTCATGCTGCTCGGCGTCGTGGTCTCGTCGATCCGCAGGAGGGCGGCGATCGTGACCAGGAGCGGGCTGCGGATCCTGCTCGTGGCGGGCCTGGCGCTCGCGGCCATGGCCTGCAACGAGGTCCCGTTCTGCATCGGCGACTGCACGGAGGGAGACGGGACCACGGACGATGCGGACGATGATTCGATCACTGCGGACGTGGACACGGACGCCGAGGAGGACGCGCTCGACGCGGTGCCGGATACGCCGGCGGATCCCGTGGAGGAGAGCGACGCACCCGAGGAGTGCTACCCCGCCTGCGAGGACTACCAGGATTGCTGTCCGGGCGCGGAGGGGATGGAGTGCGTGGACCTGATGCACCACCTGAACCACTGCGGGGAGTGCAGGAACCGCTGCGAGCTGCCCAACGCGTACAACGCGTGCGACGAAGGCGAGTGCGTGGTCACGAGCTGCGACGTGAACTTCTACGACTGCATCGAGGACGACCCCGCGGACATCTCGACCATTGGTTGCGAGACGGTCTGCTTCAGGACCATGCCAGAGGATGTGGTCTGCGACTACTACGACAACGACTGCGACTGCGTGGTGGACGACGACATCGAATTCACCACCGATCCCGAGAACTGCGGGGACTGCGGCGTGGACTGCCGCTACGCGCACGCCACGGGCGTGTGCTCCAGCCCGGACGGCACGCCCGGCGCGGCCGTGTGCTCGATGGGAGACTGCGACACGGGCTACTACGACCTGAACGTGGATGACAGCGACGGATGCGAGTACGAGTGCACGCCGTGCGAGTTCACGGTGGGTGCCTGCGTGGGAGGCCACACGTGCTGCACGTCCACGGGCGGCGAGACCTGCAACGGGATGGACGACAACTGCGACGGCACGGCCGACGAGGGCAACCCCGAGGGAGGCGTGACCTGCGGCGACGACACCGGCGAGTGCGCGTTCGGGACGCTCAACTGCAGGAGCGCCGTGCTCGTGTGCGAGGGCGGAACGGATTCCGTGGCCGAGATCTGCGACGGGCTGGACAACGACTGCGACGGGACCGACGACAACGGAGACCCGGGCGGAGGCGTCCTGTGCGGCGCTTCCACGGGCGACTGCGAGTTCGGCACCACGCGCTGCGTGAGCGGAGCGATCGCCTGCGAGGGCGGAACGGGCCCCGTGGCCGAGGCCTGCGACGGACACGACAACGACTGCAACGGGGCCATCGACGACGGCTCCATGCCGGGAGAGGGCGTGGCCTGCGGCACGGACGTGGGCGAGTGCACGTTCGGGTCCACCGACTGCGTGGCCGGCGCCATGGTGTGCATCGGCGGCACGTCCGGCACAATCGAGTTGTGCAACACCCTGGACGACGACTGCGACGGGCTCACGGACGAGGACTTCTTCTTCATGTGGGATCCCGACCACTGCGGCGACTGCACCACGGTCTGCGCCTCCCTGTTCTCCACCCACGCCATCAGCGTGTGCTCGAGCGGGACGTGCATCGTGGTGGGCTGCGAGGAGAACTGGTGGCCGGGACCCTCGGATCCCGCGTGCATCGCGACCCCGTCGACATGCTGCTCCACCTACTGCGAGTACACGGGGACCGAGGTGTGCGACGGCGTGGACAACGACTGCGACACGCTCGTGGACACGGCCGACTCGTCCATGGCCAGCGTGAGCAACTTCTGCGAGAGCGCGGGCGAGTGTGCGGGCTCCTTCCCCGTGTGCACCACCGTGGGCTCGACGACGGGCTGGTTCTGCAACTACGGCTCCACGGTCACCGTGAACTCGGACGGCATCCACATCGACCCCGAGCCCGGCACGCTGACGCCGCCCTGCGACGACCTGGACAACGACTGCGACGGGGAGACGGACGAGCACATTCCGCTCAAGGGCACGAGCTGCACGGAGGGCATCGGGGCCTGCCTGGACACCGGCGCGTACATCTGCAACCCGTCCTGGAGCGGGTCCACGGACCCGGTCCTGGACTGCGACGCCACGGCCGGCACGGGCACGAGCGAGGCGTGCAACGGCGAGGACGACGACTGCGACGGCACTGTGGACAACTTCGCCGCCACCGCCTACTCGGTCATCGGAGCCGTGTCCGCGAACGGGATGTACATCTTCGCGCACGAGGCCTCCAAGCCCGACGCCACGAGCTGCGACGACGGCACGGAGACCTACGACTCCGGCACGGGCGCGCTCGAGAGCAAGGCGTGCTCGAGATCGGGCGTCCAGCCCTGGACCAACGTCTCGTGGACCGACGCGAGGCTCGCCTGCCAGAACCTCGGTTCGGGCTGGGACGTGTGCACGGCCTCGGACTGGGAGGACATCTGCCTGGCGGGCTACTCGGGCATCCTGGACACGTGGTCCTTCGCCTCGAGTCCCCAGACGTACGCGGGCAACGAGGACACGTGCAACGGCAACGACCTCGACACGGACTGCCCCTGCGTCTCGGGCTGCACGGGCTGCACGGGCGGCCAGACCTGCTGCCTCGTCGGTGAGCCGCCGGTGCCGACCTGCGTGACCCAGTCCACGGACGACGACGACGTCCTGAACACGGGGAGCCGGTCGAACTGCCGCGTCACGTGGGGCAGCAGCAACGTCTACGACCTGAGCGGCAACGTCAAGGAGTGGACGAGCACGTCGCAGTGGGTGGACCTGGACGGCGACACCGTCGTCGACGCGGGCGAGACCTTCTACGGCATCCGTGGCGGCGCCAGCAACCAGCCGTCCGCCGGGATCACCTGCCAGTTCGACTTCACGATCGCCCTTCCCGACTTCACGTTCTTCAACCTCGGCTTCCGCTGCTGCCACCCATAGCCTTGTGCTGACTTGTCCGTTCCGCAGGATCGCGGGGGATCCCCCCTGTTCAAGGTTCTTGTAATAACTCAGTAATTGCTGAATTTCTGCAAGCGTTGACAAAAGGGCTGGATTTTATATGGTAGGGCAAAATTCGACACATTCTCAAGGGGAATCGACAAGGAGGTGAGCGATGTTTGGTGACATCTGGTTGATCGCCGTCCCGGTGCTGGGACTGATCGGCCTGGGTCTGGCCTATTTCTTCTTCACCCTCGTGATGAAGAAGCCGCAGGGCACGGACCTGATGAAGGAGCTCAGTAATACGATCCACGACGGCGCGATGGTCTTTCTCAAGCGCGAGTACAGGGTCATCGGCATCTTCATGGCCGTGGTGTTCGTGATCCTGCTCTTCGGCCTGCGGCGCGAGGGTCAGTTCGTCAACTGGCAGAGCGCCATAGCGTACCTGTGCGGTGCCGGCCTGAGCATGCTGGCGGGCTTCATCGGCATGGAGGCGGCCACGCGCTCGAACGCGCGCACCGCGGCTGCGGCCGACAAGCACGGCGTGAGCGCGGCGCTCGAGGTGGCGTTCTTCGGCGGCTCGGTCATGGGCATCACCGTGGCCAGCCTGGGCATGATCGGCCTGGGCTTCTTCTTCTACATGTTCTGGCAGCAGTACCCGGACGTGGTCTCCGGCTTTGCCATGGGCGCGAGCTCGGTGGCGCTGTTCGCGCGTGTGGGCGGTGGCATCTACACCAAGGCGGCCGACGTGGGCGCCGACCTGGTGGGCAAGGTGGAGGCCGGCATCCCGGAGGACGACCCGCGCAACCCGGGCGTCATCGCGGACAACGTGGGCGACAACGTGGGCGACATCGCGGGGATGGGCGCGGACCTCTTCGAGTCCTTCGTGGGCTCCATGGTGGCCGCCATCGCCATCGCCGTGACCGCGCTGGGCGCGGCCGAGGCGATCGAGGCCCTGGGCGCCGACAAGGCCCAGAGCATGAAGGCGACCCTCATGGCCATGCCCCTCATCCTGGCGGCAGTGGGCTTCGTGGCCTCGGTGCTCGCCATCTTCCTGCTCAAGGTCCTCAAGAAGATGGACCCGGCCAAGGTGCTCAACTACATGATGATCCTCTCGGCCGTGTTCTTCGTGGTCGGCGCGTTCGTGATCGTGCACCTGGCCACCGCGGGCTGGACCAAGGAGGATGTGCTCGTGCTCGGCTGGAAGGCGGGTCCCTACGGCCTGTTCTACGCCGTGGTCACGGGCATCGTGGCGGGCGTTCTCATCGGCCAGTTCACGGAGTACTACACCGCGCACAAGCCCGTGCGCAGGGTGGCCGAGGCGTCCAAGACGGGCGCCGCGACGAACATCATCACGGGCCTGGCCGTGGGCATGGAGAGCGTGGCGCTTCCCGTGGCCACCATCGCCATCGGCGTGCTCATGGCTTTCTGGTGTGCGGGCCTCTACGGCATCGCCATGGCGGCCGTGGGCATGCTCGGCACCGTGGCCATGACCATGAGCGTGGACTCCTACGGACCCATCGCCGACAACGCGGGCGGGATCACCGAGATGGCCAAGCTCGGCGCCGAGACCCGGAAGATCACCGACGGACTGGATTCCCTGGGCAACACCACGGCCGCCATCGGCAAGGGTTTTGCCATCGGCTCGGCGGCCATGACGGCCCTGGCGCTCTTCGGCGCCTACACCTCCACCGTGGTGCCGGACATCAAGAGCTGGCAGGCGGCGGGGTACCTGCCCGACTACGTGTTTGACCTGAGCCTCATCAACGCCAAGGTGGTCGTGGGCTTCTTCCTGGGCGGCCTCATGCCGTTCATGCTCGCCGCCATGACCATGACGGCCGTGGGCAAGGCGGCGATGTCCATGGTCGAGGAGATCCGGCGTCAGTTCAGGGAGATCGAGGGACTGATGGAGGGCAAGGCCAAGCCGGACGCTGCCAGGTGCGTGGACATCTCCACCACGGCAGCGCTCAGGCAGATGATCGTGCCCGGGGTGAGCGCCGTGGTGGCGCCCATCATCGTGGGCGTGCTCATCGGCCCCGAGGCGCTCGGTGGATTCCTCGCCGGCGCCACCCTCTGCGGCGTGGCCCTCGGCCTGATGATGGCCAACGGCGGAGGCGCCTGGGACAACGCCAAGAAGTGGATCGAGGAGGGCAACCTCGGCGGCAAGGGCTCCGACGCGCACAAGGCCGCGGTCGTGGGCGACACCGTGGGCGACCCCTTCAAGGACACCTCGGGCCCGTCCATGAACATCCTCATCAAGCTCATGAGCGTGGTCTCGCTCGTGCTCGCCCCCCTGATCGTCTACCTCTACGTCTGGATCTACCAGTAGGCCAGGCTCTCCCCTCCTTCCCGTTCAACTCTCCAAAATGTTGACAAAACCTCGCAGATGCCTAAATTTGCATCGGTCGAGGTGACATCCGATGCCGTTTTACGAGTACAAGTGCGCAGCCTGCGGACACGAGTTCGAGGAGTTCCAGAAGATCACGGACAAGCCCGTGAAGACCTGCCCCGAGTGCAAGAAGCGCAAGGTGCGCAGGCTCATCTCCCAGACCTCGTTCGTGCTCAAGGGCTCCGGGTGGTACGTGACCGACTACGCGCGCAAGGGCGAAAGCAGCGCCGCCAACGGCGACAACGGCGCCAAGAAGGACTCCGGCGAGAAGAAGGCCGAGTCGAAAAAGACCGACACCCAGAAGGCCGAGGCCAAGAAGGACAAGCCCAAGACCGACACGTCCTCTGCCACCACCCACCACTAGCCCTTCGACGGGCCCTTCGACAGGCTCAGGGCTGTGGGAACCTAGCTCTTCTTCTCCCCGGATTTCTTCGTGGTTTTCGCCTTCTTCTTCGCCTTTTTCTTCGGCTTTCTCTTCCAGGGCGAGCGGTCCTCGTGTCCCCGCGGCCACAGGAGGAAGCTCAGGCAGATGCTCAGCAGGTAGAGTGCGAGGAGCGGCACCGCCATCATGAGCTGCGAGGCCGGGTCGGGCGGCGTGAGCATGGCGCCCACCACGAACGTGCCCAGCATGGCCCAGCGCATGTACTTGATGAGCTGGCGCCAGTCCACGAGCCTGAGAAGCGTGAGGAAGGCGATGAAGAGCGGCAGCTCGAACGCGCCCCCGAACGCGGCGAGCAGCTTCATGGAGAACGTGACGTAGTCGTTGATCATGACCGTGGGGTTGACGGCCACGCCCGGGTTCATGCCCTCGGCGTACTTGAAGAAGAACTGGTAGGCCATGGGCAGGACCACGACGTAGCAAAAGACCACGCCGACGGAGAAGAAGAGGTACGCGAAGGCGAGAAAGGGGATGGCGTAGCGCTTCTCCTTCGGCATGAGGCCAGGCGCCACGAAGAGCCAGATCTGGGTGGTGAGCAGCGGCAGGCCCACGTACAGGCCGCCGAGGAAGGCCACCTTGAGGTCGGTGAAGAAGGGCTCGGCCATGTTCTTGTAGTGGATCATGGGCTCCTCGGGCAAGGAGCCGCCCTGGTGCCTGACCTGGTTCCAGGCCTCCTTGAAGGGCTCGAGCATGAGGACCATGAGGTCGTGGCGGAAGATGTACGCGACCACGATGCCCAGCGCCACGAAGACGATTCCCCACCACAGCCTGCGCCTGAGCTCCTGGAGGTGCTCGAGGAACGTCATGGTCCTGGGCTTGTCCTCACCCATCGTCCCCGTCCCCGCTGTCCGAGGGGCGCACGATCTCCACCTCCACGTCCTCGATCTCCTCCTTCAGATCGTCGAGGACCTGCTTCTGCTCGTCGTCGATCACCTGCCTGCGGGCCGCGTCGACCACGCCGTCGCGCACGCCGTCGACGATCTCCGAGCGCAGGGCCTCGATGTCGCGCACCTGCTCCTCGATCTGGAAGGTGTCCTTGAACTCGTCCACGCCCCGACGCATCTCCCTCATGGCGCGGCCCAGGGCCCGCGCGATCGGGCCGATCTTGTCCGGGCCCATCACGAGAAGGATGAAGAGCACGATGAGGGCGAGCTCCCAGAATCCAATGCCGAACATGGCGAGGACGGATGATAGTCCAGGGACCGAGCCCAGTCTACTTGGTAATGCCGGCCATCCGCTTCAAGGCCTGCACGTCGAACGTCTCGAGCCACTGCACGGGCTTTTTCCAGACCCGGTGGTAGCCGAACCCGCCCTGCGTCATCTCGGCCGCAGCCTCCTCGCGGCTCCAGCCCTGCACCACCACCCTGTAGGCGCCGCACACGAGCCCGGTGCGGTCCGCCCCGTGCAGGCAGTGCACGAACACGGGCAGGTTGCGCTCATCCGAGACCACCTCGAGAAAGCGCGCCACGTCCGCGTCCGTGAAGTCGTCCGCCCGCATGGGGATGTGCACGTACCCGAGGCCGAGCTCCTCGAGGTCCTCCTCGTCGCCGTGGCCGGTTCGCAGGTTGATCACGGTTCTCACGCCCATGCGGGCGAGCGTCTCGAACCCCTCCCTGCCGGGCTGCTTGCCGCGGTACAGGTCCTCGGAGACCCGGTGGAGGTTGCCGAGGCCTTCGGCCTCGAGCCGCTCCGCCCACGCGTGCTCCCGGAGCGCCGTCTCCGGCCCGGGGCCGCGCGCGGGGCATGCCGTGACCAGCACCGCCGCGAGGCACAGCCCGGGCCACCTCCCGGTCAGGTGGCGCTCCTCTTGTTCCCCCCGAGCGTCGTCGCCGTCGGGCTCGCCTGGTGCACGTAGATGTCCCTCTTGGGGTAGGGGATCTCGATGCCGGCCTTCTTGAACTTGTCGTGCGCCCGGTCCGTGACGTGCGAGATGGTGTAGATGCGCTTGCGCGCGTCCTTGATCCACACCCTGAGCTCGAGCTCCACGCTCGACTCGCCGAAGCTCTTGACCACCACGAGGGGCGGCTTGGGCTCGTCGACCACCCAGTCGAGCTCCCTGGCGATGTCGATGAGGAGCTTCTTGGCCAGCTCCACGTCCGCCGTGTAGGCGATGCCGACGCGGATCCTCAGCCGGATGTTCTTGCCCTGGCCGGTGTAGTTGATGATGTCGCGCATCATGATCTCGTTGTTCGGGATCACGATGATGATGTTGTCCGTGGTGCGGACCCTCGTCGCCCGCAGGCCGATGTCCACAACGTCGCCCCACGTGGCCGAGTTCGGAGGCGCGCTCCACAACTCGATGCGGTCGCCCTTCTCGAAGGGGCGGTCGATCAGGAGCAGGATCCCGGCCACCAGGTTCGAGAGCGTGTCCTTGGCCGCGAAGCCGATGGCAACGCCCATCACGCCGGCGCCCGCGATGAACGGTGTGATGTTGATGCCCAGGTGGTCCAGGGCCAGGATCAGTGCGAGGCCGTAGATGACGATGCCCGAGAACCGGCCCGTGATCTCGAAGATGATGTCGTCCGCCTTGGTCTCCGTCTTCGAGGCGATCCGGGCCTCGAGGAACGAGACGACCCGCGTGGCCACGCGGGTGAGCGGGACCGCCATGATCACGATCACCGCGGCCTGGACGATCGTCGTGAGGCTCGGGATCTCGAGGCTCTTCACGGCGAACCAGGCGCCCGCCGAGAACGCCACCCACGCCAGGATGGACTGGAGGCCCTCGATGATCAGGTCGTCGAGCTCGTTCTTGGTCTTCCTGGCCTGCTTGGCCAGGAAGGCCAGCACGATCCGGCCCAGCGCCCACACGACGAGCGCCGCCAGCAGCGCGACGAGCGCTCCCGTGAGCCTCGGCAGCCACGTCTCGCCCAGTCCCGACCACCAGACAGCGATGATCCCGGGGATCTCGTCCCAGGCGGGCAGGATGGGTCCTTTGGATAGTAAGAAGAGATGTCCCAGCATGTCATCCGGAGTACCAGAGCACCACGCCCCCGATCCAGAAACAGGTGGCCTGGATCCCGCCCGGTTCCCGCCCTAGAATGTGTGTGGCCATGAGAGCGAGCCTCATCTGCATCCTCCTGCTCACCGCCTGCAGCCCGGGCGGCTCCGACCGGGACGGGTTCCTCACGGACGGCCTGGACCGGGGGCCGGACTTCTGGGACTGCCGGGTGGGTGACATGCGCTGCGTGGGCAACGTGCACGAGTGGTGCGAGCCCGACGACGAGTTCATCGTGATCCGCTCGCGCGACTGCTCCGCCGAGGGCCTCGTGTGCGTCGAGGACCCGCCCGTGGGCTGCGTGCCCTGCATCCCGGACAGCCTGGCCTGCCAGGGCCAGAACGTGATCCTGTGCGATGAGGACGCGATGGGCTGGGCCGTGGTGGACTGGTGCAACCCGGCCCGGGGCGAGGCGTGCCACGACGGCCGGTGCGTCTCGGGCTGCGAGCACGCCGCGTACTGGCGCTCGAACGTGGGCTGCATCTACTACGCCGTGGACCTCGACAACGCCGCGCTCAACCACGCGGAGAACGCCTCGGCGCAGCAGTTCGCCGTGGCGGTCTCGAACCCCTCGGACCTTCCCGCCCACGTCACCGTGGAGATCAACACCGCCTCCCCCGGCTCGCCGCCCACCCCCCTCGAGGTGGACTACCGCGAGGTCGCCCCCGGCGACCTCACCGTGTTCCTCCTCGAGCGCCGCGAGGTGGACGGCTCCACCCTCTTCGGCCTCAACGACGGCACGCACACCGCCATCACCTCGCGCGCCTACCGCATCACCTCCACGGCCCCCATCGTGGTCTACCAGTTCAACCCCCTCGAGAACGTGGACGTGTTCTCGAACGACGCCTCGATCCTCATCCCCGCCACCGCCGCGGGCGAGGAGTACGTGGTCCTGGGCTGGCCCCAGACCATCGCGAACACGCCCTTCAACCCGGACACGAACATGGGCCTGGACGCCCGGGCCTTCATCGCCGTCGTGGGCACCGAGCCCGAGACCAACGTGCGCATCGAGCTGCCCCTCTCGGACACTCTGCACGTCGCGGGCGACGGAGCCCTCGTGCCCGAGCTCTGGGGAGGCGACGTGCTCGAGGTCACCCTGGGCGAGTTCGACGTGCTCAACCTCGAGAGCGCGGACCACGCGTTCGGCTCGGACTTCACCGGCACGGCCGTGCGCGCGAACAAGCCCGTGACCGTGTTCTCGGGCAACGAGGCCTCTGACGTGCCCTACTTCGACACCCTCTCGGACCGCCAGTGCTGCGCCGACCACCTCGAGCAGCAGCTCTATCCCCAGAACACCTCGGGCCGCTCCTACGTCGTGGGCCACACGCCCTACCGCATGGAGGCCGTCTCCGCCGCCGGCGGGAGCGTGGCCGTGCACGACGAGGTGGAGTACTTCCGCATCCTGGCCCTGAACGACGACACCCTCGTCCGCACCACCCTTCCCACCCACCCCACCATCCACCTGAACCGCGGCGAGAGCGAGACCTTCATGAGCCGGTACGACTTCGCCGCCCTCTCGGACAAGCCCATCACCCTGGGCCAGTTCACCGCCTCGCAGCAGAACCTGGGCCTTCACTGCGCCTACCCCGACGAGGACATCCCGGGCGGAGACCCCTGCTTCATCCTCGTCTCGCCCGTGGAGCAGTGGCGCTCGGAGTACGTGTTCCTCACCCCGGGCGAGTACGCCTTCGACTTCGTCATCATCACCCACCACGAGGAGGCCACCGTCACCCTCGACGGCCGCCCGCTTCCCCCCACGTGCCGCACCTCGCCCCTGCCCGGCCTCGATGGCGAGCCCTACGCCGTCTCACGCTGCCAGCTCTCGTTCCCCGAGGTGGGCGCCACCGGCGGCGTCCTTCCCGGCGACCAGGACGACGGCGTGCACGTCGTGTCCGCCGACCGGGCCATCGGCATCGTGGTCTACGGCTTCGACTGCCGCGTCTCCTACGGCTACCCCGGCGGCACGGATCTGATGATCATCGACTGAGGTCCTCGACGACCCATCTCAACCCCTCCGTCACCCGCGCCATCTTCTCCGCATCCACCTTCTCCGCCGTGTCCGTTGCCTCGTGGTAGTGCTCGTATCTGTTGAAGGCCGTGTCCGTGACCATCAAGGCCTTCCACCCCTCCTGCCAGAACGACCAGTGGTCCGAGAACCCCACTCCCGGTATCGACGCCGGAGCCGCCGCCCCCTCCGAGGGAAACTCCACGTGCTCTCTAAAAACCTTCACGCACCGCCTGACGAGCGACCCGGATCCCGTGTTGCCCACGAACGCCACGAAGTTGCCCGTGTCCGGATACAGCGACGCGAACGGCGACGGGTAGTGCTGGCTGCCCGGCTCGTCCGAGTAGTAGCCCAGCATCTCGAGCGAGAGCATGGCCACGATGTCATCCCCCCTCTCCTTGCACATCTTCGCATACCGCACGCTCCCCATGTCGCCCGTCTGGAACCACGGCGGCTCCTCGTTCACGAACGCCACGAAGCGCACCGTCCGCTCCGCCTTCATCCCCTTGAGCATCCTCGCCAGCTCCAGGAGCACGGCCACGCCGCTCGCGTTGTCGTCGGCCCCGGGCGTGCCCTGCGCCGAGTCGTAGTGCGCGCCCACGACCACCACCTCGTCCATCTTCCCCGAGCCCGTGATCTCGACCTCGATGTTCCTGACCTTCACGCCCTCCACCTCGAACTCCTGACCCTCTAGCTCGTACCCCATCTCCTCGAATTCCGTCTCGATGTACACCGCGGCGCGCTCGAGCTCCGAGTACGCCCCGTCGATGCAGCGCTCTCCGATCTCGCTCGCGAGCACCTCGACGTGCCCGGCCAGCCGCTCTGCCAGCTCGACCTCCCCCACACCCATCTCCGGGAGCACGCCCGTGTGCGTTCGGCCCGGCATGCACGTGATGCACGCCGCCGCCGAGACGACCAGCCCGATCGCGATGGCCACCCCGGCCGCGAGCGTCATCACCACCCTGGTCTTTCGTCCTCTGCTCACCCGAGCTTTCCTAACATGGATTCCACCTGCCCGGGCAGGGGGGGGGCCGTCGGTCTCCGGAACCGAAGGCCCGGGGTGCACTCCCGAGGACGGTCGTGGTCATTCCAAGACTCGTACAGCTCGCTGTACTCGTCCACGAATGGTCGAATCCTGGAGCCGACCACCCCATTGACATGGTCACATACATGGTTTAATTTATAGTTATGATCATGGTCAACATTCACCAGGCCAAGGCGCAGCTCTCGAGCCTGCTCGAGAAGGCGGCGAGGGGCGAGAGGGTCGTGCTGTGCAGGCGCAACGTGCCGGTTGCCGAGATCCGGCCGCTGCCCGAGGCGAGGCGTCGCCCGCGGCCGGTGGGGCTGGCGAGGATGCAGTGGGGGGAGTTCACGGTGCCCGAGGAGTTCTTCGAGCCGCTGCCCCGGGATGTGCTGGAAGGATTCGAGGGCGGCGGCGGATGAAGATCCTGCTCGACACGTGCACCTTCCTCTGGATCATCTGGGATGCGAAGGAGCTGTCGAAGAAGGCGAGGGAGCTGTACGCGGATCCTGGAAACGAGATCTACCTGAGCACCGTGTCATGCTGGGAGATCTCCCTCAAGCACGGTCTCGGACGGCTCCCGCTCGCGGCACATCCCCAGGAGATCGTCCCCGATCAGAGGAGGA
>JAFDER010000347.1 GCA_019310245.1 Deltaproteobacteria bacterium | reverse complement strand
CCTCGCCAGGGGACGTACAATATCTGTAGATTTCTGAAGAAATACCCGATCCGGGAGGTGACCAGGTGACCTGTGTTGTTCGTTCTGAATTGATGGCAGTGCTGGTGGTCGCTACCGGGATGATCGCCTGCAGCACGGAGTTCAAGAAGGACGGGGACGGGGGCGTGGATGACGCGCTCGATATCGCGACCGAGGCCCCTGCGGACGGCACGCCTGACGGAGGGGCGGAGTGCGGCAACGGCGACGTGGACGACGGCGAGCAGTGCGACGACGGCAACGACGTGGACGGTGACGGGTGCGATGGCGACTGCACGTACTCGTGCGAGGGCGACGGCGACTGCCTGGACGACAACCCGTGCAACGGCGAGGAGATCTGCGACGTGGACTCGCACGCGTGCGATGCCGGCGTGGCGATGGATGACGGGTATCTGATCGACGTGGGGCCTCCGCGGATCATCTGCCTGAGCGGCAACGAGGCCGAGAGCGTGTGCGGCGACGGGTTCGTGGACGAGGGCGGAGGCGAGTTCTGCGAGCCGCCGGGAGAGGGCACCTGCACGGACGAGTGCTTGCTGGGCTGCTCGGGCGACGACGACTGCGTGGACGACGGCGTGCTGTGCAACGGCGAGGAGTTCTGCGACGCTGGCCTGTGCGGCCGCAGGAACGTGCCGGAGTCGGGCACGGCCTGCAACGACGAGCTCTACTGCACCACGGACGAGGCGTGCGACGGGGCGGGCACCTGCACGGGCGGGGACCCGACCTGCGACGACGCTCTCGCCTGCACGGACGACCGCTGCGACGAGTCGACGCGGGCCTGCGACTTCCCGATCAGGGCCGGCAACTGCCTCATGAGCGGCGAGTGCTACGTGGACCACGATCGCAACCCGGCCAACGACTGCGAGGAGTGCGACTCGTCCCGCGAGTTCAGCCTGTGGATCCCACTTTCCGACGGCACGACCTGCGCGGACGACGGGGCCGGCTGCACGGACGACGTGTGCGCCTCCGGCGCGTGCGATCATCCGCTGCTCTCGAGCTGGTGCTACATGGGCGGGGCGTGCATCGCGCACGGCACGAGGGACTCGGGCAACGAGTGCCTCGTGTGCGACTCGACCGTCGACCCGACCGCGTGGACGACCGACGTGGGCTACTCGTGCGACGACGGGGACAGCTGCACCACGGGCGACGAGTGCGACTCGACGGGGGCGTGCGTGGGGACAAGCACGTCCACCTTCTCCGGCGCCTCGCAGGTCACGGCCGGCTTTTACCACACCTGCGCGATCGTGGGCTCCGGACTGAGCTGCTGGGGATACAGCAGCGACGGGCAGCTGGGAGACGGCTCGACGACGCGGAGCTTCAGTCCGGTCAGCGTGACGGGTCTGTCCTCGGGCGTGGTCCACGTGGGCGCGGGCATGTCACACACCTGCGCCGCGGTGAGCGGCGGCGCCGTCAAGTGCTGGGGCAACAACAGCGACGGCCAGATCGGGAACGGCACGTCGGGCACGGACGTCCTGTCACCGGCGGACGTGGTGGGGCTTTCGGGCGCTGACCAGGTGTGCGGCGGCTTTTACCACTCGTGCGCACGGCTCACCTCGGGCCAGGTCAGGTGCTGGGGCCGGAACACCTACGGGGAGCTGGGCAACGGGACGTCCACGCGCTCGCTCACTCCGGTCGGCGTCCTGCCCGTGACTGGATCGGGATATCTCGGCGGGGTTCTCGAGATCTCGTGCGGCAACTACCACAACTGCGCCCGTCTGAGCTCGGGCCAGATGGTCTGCTGGGGCTTCAATGGTCACGGTCAATCGGGCGGGGACGGCAGCCTTCCGGGCACCTTGACGCGCCCGGTCGTCGTGCGCACATCGGAGACGGACTCGACGCCGCTGAGCATCGTGGACCAGATCGCGCTGGGCGGCAACCACACCTGCGCCGTCATGAGAACCGGAAACGTCAAGTGCTGGGGGTACGGAATTAACGGCGAGCTGGGTGACGGCGACATGGCCAGCAAGGATGCCCCGGTTTACGTGATGATCGGAGTTTCCCCGAGCTTCATGCTCGCCTCCATCGTCGAGGTCTCGGGTGGAAGCTCCCATACCTGCGCCCTCGCCACTTCCGGCAACGTGGTGTGCTGGGGGAGCGGCGCCGAGGGCCAGCTGGGCAACGGCGTCTCCGGAACAGGCTACGACGAGCCGCGGCCCGTGTTCGTGCAGTCGAGCTCCACGGGAGGCAACCTCACCGGCGTGTCCGCCCTGGACATGGGATCCATGCACTCGGTTGCCATCGCCAACTCTCCTGACAACGTGATCGGCTGGGGCCGCAACAACTACGGCCAGCTCGGCATCGGGACCTACGCTACTCCCCAGCTCTACCCGGAGATGGTGGGCTGCCCCTGATCCACAGCTCCCTCATCCCCTGCACCACCCATTTTCGCTCCCCTGAGCCTGTCGAAGGGCCCTGAGCTTGTCGAAGGGCCCTTGACGATTCACCCCTTTGGTGTGCAAGTGTGACCCCACGATGGGGCGCCATCCCGTATACATCTGGAACGTCGAGGGCTACGACGTGGACCGCATCCGGGAGGTGGTGGGCCGGTCCATGGACGAGATGGGCCTCAGGCTCGGCAAGCGCGTGCTCGTCAAGCACAACACGGTCATCTCCCACCCCACGCTCTTTCGCCACGCCTTCACGCGCTCCGAGTTCCTCGACGGCGTGCTCGGGGCCCTCACGAGCCGGGTCTCGAGCGAGACCATGGAGATCGCCGTGGGCGAGCGGTGCGGCATCACGATCCCCACCCGCTTCGCGTTCAGGAACGCCGGCTACCTGCCCGTCATCGAGAAGCACCAGGCCAAGACGTACTACTTCGAGGAGGAGCGGCCCACGGAGGTGAGGCTGCGCGGCAAGGAACGCCTGCGCGACGCGATCTACACGCCCGAGCCCATGGTCCGCACGGACTTCCTGGTCAACTGCCCCAAGTTCAAGAGCCACCCCTGGACCGGCGTGACCTTCGCGCTCAAGAACTTCATCGGCATCCAGGACGATGCGCACCGGCTCGTGGACCACGACTTCGCGCTCAACGAGAAGATCGCGGACCTGCAGGAGATCGTCTCGCCGTCGCTCATCGCCATCGACGCGGTGATCGGCGGCATGGGGCGCATGCTCGTGCCCGAGCCCGTGACGCTCAACCTCGTCATCTGCGGCGTGAACCCCGTGGCCGTGGACGCGACCTGCTGCCGCATCGCGGGGATCGACCCGGAGAGCATCGACCACGTGCGGATCTGCTCCGAGCGCGGCCTCGGCCCCCTGGACGAGGCGAGCATCGATGTGCGCGGCGACGTGGAGCTCGAAGAGGCGCAGGATCGCGCCCGCGCGATCACGAACCCCATGACCCCGGTGAGCCGGTTCTTCGAGGCCACGAGCCTCAAGGCCCGGGCCGGCCCGCCTCCGGACGAGAAGGGCTCGGACTACTGCTGGGGCGGATGCCCGGGCTGCGTGCAGGAGGCCATCGACATCCACAAGGCCTTCACGCCCGACGTGTACCAGAGGATCCAGCCCATGCACCTCGTCTACGGCGACTGCCGCGGCCAGGACATCACGACGCGCCGGGGCGAGAGGGTGATGTTCTTCGGCGACTGCGTGCGCTTCGACGGCAAGATCAACGGCAAGAGGGTGGTCATCGAGTCCTCCTACGTCGAGCGGCACAGGAAGGACACGCACACGATCCGCGCCGAGGACCTCGTCCACAAGACGATCAAGTCCTACGTGACGGCGTTCCTCGCCTGGCCGCGCTCCTGGGTCCACGTCAAGGGCTGCCCCGTGTCCGTGGCCGAGCACGTGCTCATGATGGCGATCTTCGGCCGCATCAAGAACGTGTACTTCGACCCGCGCGTGGTGTTCATGTTCGGCTGGACCTGGCTCGTCTCCAACGGCGTCCGCCTGGGCAGGTGGCTCACCGGCAGGCTGGGCAGGAAGCGTCTCCCCGCCCGCTCTCACTGAGCTTGCCCTGAGCATTGCGCTGCCCTGAGCATTGCGCTGCCCTGAGCATTGCGCTGCCCTGAGCATCCCGCTGCCCTGAGCCTGTCGAAGGGCTCCTAGAGGCTGAGGTTGTAGGCGTTGCCCGGGTTCTCGCCTCCGTCGCTGTCGAGGGCGACGCGGATGTGGGCTAAAGAGCCTTCGCCGAACGTCCACGAGAGGCTCTCGTTGTCGCTCGTGGAGATGGACTCGGTGAGCACGCCTCCCGAGGAATCCAGGAGATAGAG